>NZ_BAZI01000197.1 GCF_001310775.1 Stenotrophomonas pictorum JCM 9942 | reverse complement strand
CTGGCGCTGAAGAACAGCAGCACCAGCAGCGCCCAGCCCAGCAACAGTACATAGCGCGGATCGGCGCGGCGGCAGCGGCGCCACCAGGCCGGGACCAGCCATGGCAGCAGCAGGCTGCCCGGCAGCCACATCGTGGCGATCACCTGCAGGTAGTACCAGGCCGGCTGGGTGTGGTGCCAGGCCGAGGTGTAGCGGGTGCCGGTCTGCTTGAACAGCAGCTCGTGCGCGTAGGCCTTCAATGCCGGATCGGGATTGTTCAACAGCGCGATGCCCAGCGGGGCCAGCCACACCGCCGTGCCGAGCAGGAACATCGGCAGCAGCAGCCACCAGTTCCAGCTGCGGCCCGGGCCCGCAGCCTGCGGATGGCGCCAGCGCCAGAGCGCCCACGGCAGCAGGATCAGCAAGGGCAGGAAGCCCACGCCCTTGGTCACTGTGCCCACGCCGGCGGCAAAGCAGGCCAGGGCGAAGGCGCCCCAGTTCGGGCCCAGCAGCAGGTGCCGCATCAGCCCCACAGCGCCAGCGTGGTCATGCCCACCAGCACCATGTCGATCTGTGCGCGCTTGGCCATCAATCCGAACTGGATGCAGACAAACAGCGCCAGCACCGTATAGCGCGCGACCTGCCGGTTCCACAGCCGCCGCGACAGGTCCCAGGTCAGCCACAGGGTCAGCAGCGCGGCCAGCAGCGAGGGCACCAGGAAGGACAGGTTCCAGTCGCCGAGCACTTTGTAGGTTGCCGCCTGCAGCCACATGAAGGTGGCCGGCTTCTCCGCGTACAGCTCGCTGCCGCGATGGGGCAGCAGCCATTGCCCGGTCTCGACCATATGCCGCGCCGCCAGCACGAAGCGCGGCTCGTCGGGCGGGCTGGGTGAGCGCATGCCCAGCCCGGCCACCAGGCTGGCCACCACCAGCGCCATCAGCATCACAAACCACAGGGAATTCGGGGAGGAGCGGGAAGGTGTCGGGCGCACGGGCGACTCGTTCTCGGAAGGACAGGCGCGATGATCGCGGGGACGACGTGGGAAGCGTGTCGCAACCATTGTTACCTGTTTCGACGACATTCTGACCACCCCGCGTCTACGATATCGGCCGATACCCGCCGCTGGCGGGGCTTTGCAAAGGTTCCGCCCATGCGGCTGCTGGTCATCGAAGACAATCGCAACCTGATCGCCAACCTGTTCGAGTACTTCGAGGCGCGCGGGCATGTGCTGGACGTGGCCCCGGACGGCGTCACCGGCCTGCATCTGGCGATAACCCAGTCCTACGACGCGATCCTGCTGGACTGGATGCTGCCGCGCATGGAGGGGCCGGAGGTGCTGCGCAAGCTGCGCGAGGAGCACCGCTCCGAGGTGCCTGTGATCATGCTCACCGCGCGTGACGAGCTGCCGGACAAGATTGCCGGCTTCCGTGCCGGTGCCGACGACTATCTGACCAAACCCTTCGCGCTGCCCGAGCTGGAGGTGCGGCTGGATGCGGTGCTCGCGCGCATGCGGGGGCGCAATCCGCGCAAGGTGCTGGAAGTGCACGATCTGCGGCTGGACCTGGGCACGCTGGAGGCCCGGCGCGGCGGCCAGGTGCTGCACCTGTATCCGGCCTGCCGCAAATTGCTGGAAGTGCTGATGCGCGCCAGTCCCGCGGCGGTGACGCGCGACCAGCTCGAATACGCGCTGTGGGGCGAGGAACCGCCCGATGGCGACATGCTGCGCTCGCATATCTACGAGCTGCGGCGTGCGGTGGATGGTCCGTTCGAGCAGAAGCTGCTGCACACCCTGCCGCGTGTGGGTTATCGGCTGTCGGCACCGGCGACCGGCAGCCTCCCGTCGTGACCCGGCCCACGCTGCGGCGCAAATTGCTGGGCTGGCTGGCGGTGTATGTGGCGCTGGTGACGCTGGCGGTGTTCAGCGCGGCCAACTATGTGCATGAGCGGGCCGAACATGCGGTGTGGCGCGCGCTGCTGAACACCGAGCTGGACAGTGTCATCGGCCACATGCGCAGCGATCCGGACTATCGCTGGCAGGATTCGGACACCTTGCACCTGTTCCGCGAGCACGATGAAAAGGGCATTCCGGAAACACTGGCGCATCTGACGCCGGGTCTGCATGACGGCGCGCTGCTGGCCGGCCGGAACGCGGCGGCGATGGTGCGCGACACCGATGATTTCGGCCGCGTGATGCTGGTGCTGGACATCACCGATTTCGCGGCGCTGGAGCATTTCGTCACCCGCTGGGCGCTGCTGGCGGGCGTGGCGCTGCTGCTGGTCACCTTGCTGATGGCCTGGGTAGGCATGAACCGGCTGGTGCGGCCGTTGTCGGTCCTGGCCCAGGACATCGGCCACCTGCGTCCGGAGCGGCGTGGCCAGCAGGTGCAGGTCGACAAGCGGGGCAGTGCCGAGCTGGAAGTGATCGCCGGCGCGCTGAACGACTATCTGCAGCGCAACGAGCATTTCGTCGAGCGCGAGCGGATGTTCATCAGCACCGCCAGCCACGAACTGCGCACGCCCATCGCCGTCATCACCGGTGCCGCCGAACTGGCCCTGGAACAGCCGCAGTTGCCGGCGCGGGCACGCCAGCAGCTGCAGCGCATCCGTGGCACCGCATCCGGCGTCGAGCAGCTGATCCAGCTGCTGCTGGTGCTGGCGCGCGATCCGGCCCGGCTGGCGGCGATGAGCGAACTGCTGGCGCTGGAGCAGCTGGTGCCGGAGATCATCGAAGACCATCGCCATCTGGCCAATGGCAAGGAGCTGCAGCTGCAACTGGTGCAGGCCGAGCCGTGCCAGATCCTGGCGCCGCTGGGCGTGGTGCAGGCGGCGATCGGCAACCTGCTGCGCAACGCGATCGAGAACAGCGACCGTGGCGTGATCCGCCTGGGTGTTTCTGCGCAGGCGCTGGTCACCATTGAAGATCCGGGCCACGGCATGAGTCCGGAAGAGGTCGCGCAGCTGTACGCGCGGCTGGCCCGTGGCGAGCGCGATCCGAGCGCGGGCATCGGGCTGGATCTGATTGCGCGACTGTGCGGCCACCTGGGCTGGACGCTGGATATCCACTCGCAGCCGGAGCGCGGCACCCGCGTGGTGCTGGATATGCGCGCATCGCAGCCGGCGCGGGCGCCACACTGACCGCGACGCGCCGATAGAGTCCATCGCCTCGCCACGCGCCCGCGTCTGGCCGAGGCGGTGGCTTTGCGCGGCAGGCAAGCGGGGTCCGATCAGCTGCGCCTGGAGTTCCTGGCCATCCTGCGCGAACCGCAACGGGCTCATGGTGCAGCGCCGGTGCGGCGTGGCTCGTGGCCGCGCGCCATGTTTTAGCGGGGTGTGGGGCGGTTTTACGCGTCCAGCAATCCGCGTTCGATCAGCCACGCCCTGGCGTCTTCGGCATCCTGCTCGAACCACGCCCGGGTCGATCCCAGTCGATACGTGTACCCCCACGTATCCATGTCGGCCATCAGGCGCGCGCTGCCGACGCCGGGCAGCTGTCCGGCCAGCACGATCTGCAGATAGCAGGTGGCATCTTCCTCGGCCACCGAATCGGTGGCGTCGGTATGCACCTGGGCGCGACGCTCCGGCGGCAGCACGATCAGATGGCAGGCCTCGTGCAACATCGAATGCACGGGAGTGTCATCGCGCACGTACACCTCGCTGCCGATGATGCCGGCTTCCGGCTCGCCCCAGTAGCTGCCCGGGATCGTCTCGCCGGCGGCGATATGGTTCAGGCGCAGGCCATGGCCGGCCAGCAGCGCGACGGCATCGCCCCACTGGATATCGCCGACACAGGTCACGGCCACGTCTGGCCCGGAGAGGGGGGAGGGGTTCACGGAAGGCACACTCCCGGCGGCCAGCGCCGCCGGGTGCAGATCACTTGTCGTCAGGCAGGGCGACGGAGATGTCGAGCACGTCGTTGGCGCCATCCTTGACCAGGTCGACCTTGACCGCATCGGCGTCGATATTGACGTACTTCTTGATCACTTCCAGCAGTTCACGCTGCAGCAGTGGCAGGTAGTCGGGGCCGCCACGGGTGCTGCGTTCCTGCGCGATGATGATCTGCAGGCGGTTTTTCGCGGTTTCGGCGGTGTTCTTCTTCTGTTTCAGGAAGTCGAGCAGTCCCATGCTTATCCTCCAAACAGCTTGCTGAAGAAGCCCTTTTTCTCAACCGAAATGAAGCGCATCGGGCGCTCCTCGCCAAGGATGCGGCTGACCGCGTCCTCGTAGGCCTGGCCGGCCGGGGATTCGCTGTCCAGGATCACCGGTTCGCCCTTGTTGGAGGCATTGAGCACGTCGCCGGACTCGGGAATGACACCAATGGCTTTCAGGCCCAGCACTTCCTCCACGTCGGCAATGCTGAGCATCTCGCCGGTCTCCACGCGCGGCGCGCTGTAGCGCGTCAGCAGCAGGTAGGCCGGGACGTCCTTGCCGGCTTCGGCGCGGGCGGTCTTGGAGTCGAGCAGGCCGATGATGCGGTCCGAGTCGCGCACCGACGACACTTCCGGGTTGACCACCACCACGGCGCGGTCGGCGAAGTACATCGCCAGGAAGGCGCCCTTCTCGATGCCGGCCGGCGAGTCGCAGATGATGAAATCGAAGCCGTCGGCCGCCAGGTCCTTGAGGACCTTCTCCACGCCTTCCTTGTTCAGTGCGTCCTTGTCGCGGGTCTGCGAGGCGGCCAGCACGTACAGGTTGTCAAAGCGCTTGTCCTTGATCATGGCCTGCTTCAGTGTGGCTTCGCCGTGGACAACGTTGACGAAGTCGTACACCACGCGGCGCTCGCAGCCCATGATCAGGTCAAGGTTGCGCAGGCCCACGTCGAAGTCGATGACGGCGACTTTCTTGCCGCGACGGGCGAGCCCGCAGGCGAGGCTGGCGCTGGAGGTGGTCTTGCCGACGCCGCCTTTGCCGGAGGTGACTACGATGATTTCAGCCAAAGGACTTCTCCTGGGTATTCGTTTTGGGCCGCGTCAATCCAGCGCGGCAATCATGATCTGGTCCTGTTCCAGCCACACCTGCACGGCTTTGCCGCGCAGGGTGTCGGGAATATCGTCCAGCACCTTATAACGTCCAGCAATGGCGACCAGTTCAGCGTGGAAGTCGCGGCAGAAAATGCGTGCCGCGGTGTTGCCTTGCGCGCCGGCCAATGCCCGGCCGCGCAGCGTACCGTAGATATGGATGCTGCCGTCGGCGATCACCTCGGCACCGGCACCCACGGTTGAAAGTACAGTCAGGTCGCAGTTTTCGGCATACAGCTGCTGGCCCGAGCGGACCGTGCCCAGTTGCATGCGTCCTGGCTGCGCCGGCGCTGCGGCGGGGACGGGCGCTGCAGGCACCGGTTCCG
>NZ_BAZI01000196.1 GCF_001310775.1 Stenotrophomonas pictorum JCM 9942 | reverse complement strand
CCCAGCGACGGTGCGCCGGCCCCCATGTGCCCGCCGTGAACCCGGTGCCGGGCGATGAAGAACCGCCAGCCCGCACGCGGCGGCGGCGCCGCTTGCGCATCTGGCGTCATGACGCCGCGCGTCCCGGATCGCAGATAGACCAGTACCGCCGAATGCAGAGCGCTGGCTGTTTGACGTCTCCCGCTGTGGGCCTCAGGCATACCGCACCTTGCTGCCTTCCACCTTCACCACGCCGGCCTTCGTCAGCCCCGCAATCAGCGCATCCACTTCCTCGGCCTTGAGCTGGTTTTGAAAGTGCGACGCCACGTGCTTCTTCAACGCCGCCAAGGTTCCGGGTTTGCCGGATTTCGCTTTGGCCAACAGCTCTTTCATCCGCACCAGCTTTTCCGCGGCTGTCATCCCCTTGGCTGCCGCCATCTTCGTTGGCTTCGACTGTTGGGACGCCTTCTCCACTATCACCGTCACCGCATTCACGGCGGGCTTGACCACTGGCTTCGCCTCCGGCGTCACCGCGGGCGATGCGGCAACGGCTTTTGCCACCACCGGCTTGAACAGGGGCATCTGCGCAATCGCCGTCGAACGGCAGGCAAATATCTTCTTCGCCTTCAGGTGTTCGATCAGCGGATCGAAGCCGGTGTCTCTGGAAATGATGTGGAAGAACCCACGCGGGTCTTCGCGCGCAAGCTGGCCGATGTAGAAGGCGATGTGGAAATCCAGCGCGTTGGAACCATTGCCCGAGATGCGCACGTAGTCGGCCCGCTCGCGCATGGCCTGCATCTGGATTGCCAGATCGGCCGACAACCTGGCCTGTCCGGCCCCCACAAACACCCATAAGCGCACATCCTCCCGGTCCAGCAGCTGCAGATCGGTGGGCTGCACGTTCTCGTGATCGATCAGCACGTAATTGATGCGCCGGTTCTCGACCAGCGGCGTAGCGACGACTTCGGCCAGCATTCCCTGCACGCTCCCTGTTGCTCTGGAGCCATCATCACCCGGCAACCACCGACATTCCAATCGCGACAATTCCTACGCCGACGCGGGGAATGCCCTGATCGTAAGAGTCACGGACTTGAAATAAGGGCCGGGGTGAAGGAGTCTTCACGAAGTCCGATTCCGCAGGGAATCACAGGGGGACACATGGAATGTGTTTTGTCCGCACGCGCTGTCGTGCGGTGGATCGTGATAACCGGGATGTTGTGCAGCACCGCCGCCCATGCGCAGACGGTGCGCGCGGCGGTGGGTACGCAGCAGCGCCAATACATTCCGCCGCCGCGGCAGCCACACAATTCGATGGCGCGCGACACCACGCCCTTCAATTGCGAGCAGTACCGCCACCACCCGCACCCGGGCATGGCCGGTTACTGCCAGGGCATCGAGAACATGACCCTGCAGGGCGAAGCCCGCCGGCAGGGCCGCCCCGCCCCCTCGTCTTCCATCATCGAACTACCGCCGCTGGGCTCCGAGCCGGCCAAGACGCTGGGCTATGCCTGCGTCGGCGGGCAGGCATTCAAGCGCCTGAGCAATGGCTGGGAGCAGGTATCCGCCGCAGCCGGTGGCTGGCAGCGGTGTCGGGGTGGGTGAATCCAATTCGGATTAACACCGAAATCTCAATATTCACGAAAGGAAAACCAATGTCTCAAATAATAAAACTTTCAATAAGCAACTTTAGAACAATAAAATTTCTCGAAATAGATGCCAGCAACTTCAACCCAATTGTTGGATACAACAACAGTGGAAAATCAAACTTAATTAGGGCCATCTACTGGCTCCTGAAGAAATCGACTCTAGATGCACGCGACTTCAATGATCAAGGAAGCGAACTATGGGTATCCGCAACCATAGATGATGCCCAGAGCATGATATCGGTACTCCCGGATAACCAACAAAGGCAAATCAAAAGCTTCATCGCAAACGACAAAATCACATTTAGAAGAATTCAGCCGAGCCCAAACTGTTCTGCGAAAGATATAAAAATCGAAGTCCTCGACGGAAACGGGCAGTGGGCTGCCAACCCTACCGGGCTTGATACCGCAATTGGGAAGGCCCTTCCAGAGCCGGTATATATAAAAGCAATGGATGATGCTGAAGATGACGTTGCCAAATTCGGAGCGCGGAACACAATCGGACTACTAATAAAGTTCGCAATGGAAAGTGCTCGACTCAACAACCAGGCGTCGGTCCAAACTCTTGAATCTGATATAGCAAGAGTGGGAGCACATCTGAACGGGCCAAACAGATTAAATGAGATCAACAACCTTGAGCTAAGGGCAACAAATAGCATCAACTCGCTATTTCCCGGCATCTCTATAAACCTAGAAATGCCCCCTCCAAGCATCGATGAAATAATAAAAGCAACGAAAATAAAATTAAGGGAAATTGGCGGACAAGACCGAGACTTTTCAGATTACGGTCACGGCACACAAAGAACCGTGCAAATGGCCTTGATAAACCTGCTCGCCGAAACAACCAAGAACACCCACTCAAACACGAATACCTTGATCTTAATTGACGAGCCGGAGCTTTATCTACACCCCCAAGCAATAGGAAAGGTCAAGTCGGCGCTAAAGACACTATCAAATGGGGACTTTCAGATATTTTTCTCAACACACTCACCACTGATGATTGAAGCAGGAGACGCTGCTCAAACCATGGTGTTTTGGAAATGCCCAAATGGCGGAACGAATGCCCGTCCAAAGGCATCCAATGCGCTAGCCTCATTGAACAACAACAACTCTGCAGATGTTCTTTTTTCGCTTAATCATAGTTCTCAATGGCTATTCTCCGACCGCCCGGTTGTCGTAGAGGGAAAAACGGAGAGAACCCTACTTCCATTAATCTACAAAATCTGTTCAAACAAAACACTTCAAGAATCCAGCATCGCCCTCATTGAAGCCGGGGGAGGCAGCGGATCGCGTCCAATCTCTGAATTGCTAGAGAGTCTTGGATATTCACCCAAGTGCATCTATGACCTGGATTTTGCTTTCAAGCTAGCCCCATCAATTGGATTGATATCAAACAACGATCCAGATCTCTTAGCATGCCTATCTTGGCTATCCACAAATAGCGCAGCACACAACATAAACCTCAACCAAGCCGGCCTCCCGGAAAAATCAGGCGCATCCATAAAGGCCGAAGAAGCTTATGCAATCATGGCTGGTGCAAACACTCAAAGCTGTATGAATCTGCATAGCAAGCTTCTTCCAAAGAATATTTGGATATGGCCAGGCGGCGCAATTGAGTCGCACTTGGGAATACCAAAATCCAACTCCGCCAAGGCTCAGTTCGCGTACAAAACTGAAACTAACGGAAATATCGATCACGCAGGCGATAAAACAACTATCCAGAGGCTAGCGACTTGGCTTCAACAATAAATCCTGGGAACTCGCTATAACGGGGTCACGATAGCCGGGTGAGGTTGACTTATAAGCTTCTGCTTTCCGCTTTTGACGTTCACCCCGTAGAGCATGGCCAATGACCGGCTCGGATACCCGCAGGGCGACGCGCAGGAGCGCGTCGTTTTTCGCCGGTACATGGATGTGCCGTCGAAAAATGCGCCGGGCAGTGGCGGACCCGCGCACCGCGCGGGCATGCGTCCCGGGTATGCTTGACCAGCCATTCGGCTGTTGGAGAAGCGCCTCTTTTGGTTACTTTTTCTTTGCACAAGCAAAGAGAAGTTCCTCAACAGCCGAATGGCTGGTCAAAGTGACTCGCGCACCGCAGGTGCACGAAAGCTGTTCTGCCTTGGCTTTTCAAGATTTAAAGACGAGAGCAAAGGCTTCCGCCTGCTGCGCAGCCGGGTTCCTTTTGGTTGCGGCAAAAGGAACCAAACCGCTTCCGCCGGACGCATGCCGATGCGGTAAAGCCGCATCGGTGCCCTGCGCTTCTCGCGGAACGGGGCGGCGCGGAACTCGCTGCGCTCAGACACCCGCGCCTTATTCCCCCGCTCCGCTGCGATGCTCGGCATGCTTTCACGGCTTGGGCACGTCAACAGCGGAAAGCAGAAAGCTTCGCGGCACCGCAGCGGCACACCGGGGATGACTGTTCCGAGCTCAGAGCTCGGACAGCCAAGCATATTGCCTGGAGCGTCGAGCTAATTGCTCCATCGACCGAGCTTTTTGCTCGGAAGCCCAAGCAATCTGCTCCGAACGCCGAGCTCCCCTACCCGGCGCGCCGGGCTTTTTGCTCCGAAGCCCGAGCAGATTTGCCCGGAGCGTCGAGCTTTTTGCCCGGAGACCCGAGCAATTTGCTCCGAACGCCGAGCTACCCTACCCGGCACGCCGGGCTTTTTGCTCCGAAGCCCGAGCAGATTTGCCCGGAGCGTCGAGCTTTTTACTCGGAGACCCGAGCAATTTGCTCCGAACGCCGAGCTCCCCTGCCCGGCACGCCGGGCTTTTTGCTCCGAAGCCCGAGCAAATTACCCGGAGCGTCGAGCTTTTTGCTCGGAAGCCCGAGCAATTTGCTCCAACGCCGAACTCTCCTACTCGGCACGCCGGGCTTTTTGCTCGACGGCCCGAGCAAATTGCTCCGCGCACCCCACGTCGGCCCCGGCTTTCCGGGCGACGGGCGTCACGCCGGCTTGACGGTTTCCCGCCGGCTGGCTATCAACACCGGTACATCACCGGGGAATCACCATGCGTACCGTCCTGTCCGGCAGCCTTGCCGCGCTGCTGTTGTTCGCCCTGCCCGCCGCGGCCCACCAGCCCATCGCCAGCGCGCGGGTGGCCTTCGACCGCGACGGCGTCACCGCCACCCAGGCCCAGGGGCTGGCCGATGTGCAGGCCCAGCGCGCGCTCAGCGTGGAGGATCCGGTGCGGATCGCCTCGATCTCCAAGCTGGTGCTGGCTATCGGCGTGATGCGGCTGGTGGAGGAAGGCACCTTCGACCTGGATACCGACGTGTCGACTTATCTGGGCTGGCCGCTGCGCCATCCGCGCTTTGCCGATACCCCGATCACCCTGCGGCTGATGCTCTCGCACCGCTCCGGGCTGACCGATGACGCCGGCTACTGGGCCACACCGCTGGATGGCGACATCCGCGAGATTCTGGACGATCCGCGCGCCTGGGATACGCACGCGCCGGGCACCTGGTTCCGTTACACCAACCTCAACTCGCCGCTGGTGGCCTCGATGATGGAGCGCGCCACGGGCGAGCGCTTCGACCTGCTGATGCAGCGGCTGGTGCTGCAGCCGGCGAAGATCACCGCCTGCTACGGCTGGGAAAGCTGCAATGCCGCCACCGCCGCGCGTGCGGTGGTGCTGTATGACGCCGCAGGGAAGCCGGCGGTGGATGACAACCGCGGCGCAAAACCCGAATGCAACGTGCGCCGCGCCGCCAACGGCAGCTGTGACCTGGCGTTGTGGCAG
>NZ_BAZI01000195.1 GCF_001310775.1 Stenotrophomonas pictorum JCM 9942 | reverse complement strand
GCCGCCCAGCGCCGCGCGCGGCAACTGAGCCGCGGCCGCGCTCATTCGCTGATCGGCAGGCACAGGGTTTCCTTGACTTCCTCCATCACGATGTAGCTCTTGGATTCGCGGACATGCGGCAGGGTCAGCAGGGTGCTGCCCAGCAGCTTGCGGTAGGAGGCCATCTCGTTGATGCGGGCCTTGAGCAGGTAGTCGAAGTCACCGGACATCAGATGGCACTCCAGCACGTTGGGCAGCTTCAGCGCCGCGCGGCGGAACTCCTCGAAGATGTCGCCGGATTTGTAGGCCAGGCTGATTTCCACGAACACCAGCAGTCCGGCTTTCACCGAAGACGGATCCAGCCGCGCGTAGTAGCCGGTGATCACGCCTTCGCGTTCCAGCCGCCGCACCCGCTCGGTGCAGGGCGTGGTTGACAGGCCCACGCGCTCGCCCAGCTCGGTGAAGGAAATGCGTCCTTCCTGCTGCAGGATGCGCAGGATCTTGCGGTCGATCTTGTCCAGTTCGCGGCTGCGGGTGGCCATGGCGGCTCTGCTTTTGATGAACGAAACGGGAAATTAGCCTGATTTTTCCGGTCAATACAGAAAAAACAACTGGCTTGGCCTGAATATACTGCGCCGTTCCTAGTCCCTGCTGTCCTCTGTGCAGGGAATCATGTGGTCCGGAGAAAGAAAATGCGTGTTCTGGTGCTCGGCAGCGGTGTGATCGGCACGACCAGTGCCTGGTATCTGCGGCAGGCCGGCTTTGAGGTCACCGTGGTCGACCGGCAGCCGGCGCCGGCGCTGGAAACCAGCTTCGCCAACGCCGGCCAGCTGTCCTTCGGCTACACCTCGCCGTGGGCCGCGCCCGGGGTGCCGTTCAAGGCGATCAAGTGGCTGTTCGAAGAACATGCGCCACTGGCGATCCGCCCGACCGGCGATCTGAACCAGTACCGCTGGCTGTGGCAGATGCTGCGCAACTGCACCTCGGCCCGTTACGCGGTGAACAAGGCGCGCATGGTGCGCGTATCCGACTACAGCCGCGACTGCATCAACGAGCTGCGTGCGGCCACCGGTATCGACTACGAGGGGCGCCAGCTGGGTACCACCCAGCTGTTCCGCACCCAGCAGCAGCTGGATGCCGCCGCGCAGGACATCGAGGTGCTGCGCCAGTACGGCGTGCCGTATGAAGTGCTCGACCGCCAGGGCATCGCCCGCGTCGAACCGGCGCTGGCCGGCAAAACCGGCATGCTGGTCGGCGCACTGCGCCTGCCCGAGGACCAGACCGGCGATTGCCAGCTGTTCACCGACAAGCTGGCCGCGCTGGCCGCCGGGAACGGCGTGGAGTTCCGCTTCGACCAGACCATCAGCGCCATCCATGCCGACGGCGACCGCATCACCGGAGTGCGCATCAACGGCCAGCTGGAAACCGCCGACCACTACGTGCTGGCGCTGGGCAGTTACTCGCCCCAGCTGCTCGCGCCGCTGGGCCTGCAGCTGCCGGTGTATCCGCTGAAGGGCTACTCGCTGACCCTGCCCATTACCAACGCGGCGATGGCACCGAACTCGACCATCCTCGACGAAAGCTACAAGATCGCCGTCACCCGTTTTCAGGACCGCATCCGTGTCGGTGGCATGGCCGAAGCGTCCGGTTTCGACCTGTCGCTGGAGCCGCGCCGGCGCGCCACGCTGGAGAAGGTGGTCAAGGATCTGTATCCGGAGGGCGGCGACCTGTCGCGCGCCGAATTCTGGACCGGCCTGCGTCCGGCCACCCCGGACGGCACGCCGGTGATTGGCGCCACGCCGTATCGCAACCTGTTCCTCAATACCGGCCACGGCACGCTGGCTGGACCATGGCCGCCGGCTCCGGCCGTTATCTGGCCGACCTGATGGGCGGCAAGACGCCCCAGATCAGCAGCGAAGGCCTTGATATCTTCCGCTACGGCAAGGGACGGCACTGATGCGTCCGGCACAGGCACTGATCGACCTGGACGCGCTGCGCCACAACTACCGCCTGGCCAGGCAATTGGGCGGCGGCAAGGCGCTGGCCATCATCAAGGCCGATGCCTATGGCCATGGTGCGGTGGCCTGCGCGCGCGCGCTGCAGGACGAGGCCGACGGCTTTGGCGTGGCCTGCATCGAAGAGGCGCTGGAGCTGCGCCAGGCCGGCATCCGAGGTCCGATCCTGCTGATGGAAGGCTTCTTCGATGCGGCCGAACTGCCGCTGATCGTCGAGCACGATTTCTGGACGGTCGTGTCCTCACGCTGGCAGCTCGAAGCGGTGGAGGCGTTCCAGACCGGTGCCAGGCTGCATATCTGGCTCAAGCTGGACAGCGGCATGCACCGGCTGGGTCTGTCGCCGGAAGAGTTCCGCGACGCGCATGCCCGCCTGAGCGCACTGCCGCAGGTCGGCCCGCTGGTGCTGATGACCCACCTGGCGCGTGCCGATGAACTGGACAGCAACCGCACCCGGGAGCAGCTCGATATCTTCGTTCGTGCGACAGAAGGTTTGGCCGGTGAAACCAGCCTGTGCAATTCGCCGGCGCTGCTGGGCTGGCCGCAGGTGCGCAGCGATTGGGTACGCCCGGGCCTGATGCTGTATGGCGCCGACCCGCTGTATCCGCAGCCCAGTCCGCACGCCGCGCAGCTGCGCCCGGTGATGACACTGCAGTCGCGGGTGATCGCGGTGCGCGAACTGGGTGTGGGGGAGCCGCTGGGCTATGGCGCGCGCTTTGTCGCTGAGCGGCCGACACGAGTAGGTGTGGTGGCGATGGGGTATGCCGATGGCTATCCGCAGTTCGCCCCCAATGGCACGCCGGTGCTGATCGAAGGCGTGCCGGGGCACCTGATCGGCCGCGTGTCGATGGACATGCTGACCGTGGATCTGACCGATCACCCGCAGGCCGGCCACGGCAGCCTCGTGCAGCTGTGGGGCAGCGCGCCGACCATCGCCGAACTGGCGCCGCGTTGCAACACCAGTGCCTACCGGCTGCCGTGCAGCCTCAAACGCACACCGCGCGTCTATCTGTCCGAGTAACGAAAAGGGCCGCAGTGCGGCCCTTTTCTGTGGGGGAACCACGGCATCCGCAGTAGCGGCGTGCCGCCTGCGAGGCGGCCGGCCGCTTACCGTCCGGCCGCCGTGTCCTGGCGGAACTCGCGGCGCAGCCAGTCGTTGAGCATCCGCTTCTCATAGCGCAGCGGGTCGGTGTCACTGGGCATGCTGCTGTTGAGCAGGTACGCGGTGTCCACCAGCTTGCGCTCGCCCTGGGCGATCACTTGGCCATTGGCGTCGGTGAGGGTGAACTGCAGGGTGATCCGCGGCGGATAGATGTCGCGCATGATCCGCACATCGTCCAGTCGCGGGCCGCGCCACGGCTCGTAGTCGCCGGCACGTTTGATGTCGGTGAAAGTGACGTCCAGTTGCTGTCCCGCCGGCAACTGTTTGTCGGCCTGCTTGCGCAGGTACCCGGCCAGCTGCGTCACCCAGTCGCCTCGTTCGGCATCCCAGCGGTTGCGGCTCTGGCGCAGTTCGGTGAACTGGGCCGGATCGGTCCACTGCACCTGTACCCGGCCTTCGGCGGGCAGCGCCCGCGGTGCGTCGGGCGCGGTGATGGTGCGGGGACCGGCATGGACAGTGCCCGCAGCCAGAATGCAGGCCAGTGCCACTCGGGCAAGGGTCGAAGTTTTCATGGAAATCTCCGTAGGTATAGCGTGTCTGGAGTGTGGGGCCTGCCTGGGCGCGGAACAATGCTGGTCGTGGCGCGCACGCGCGGAAGTTGCGCGGGATTCATCATCACGTTGTGTCGATAGGCCGGTGCCCAGACTGGCGCTGCTCCCGTTTGCTCCGTCTGTCCTTCCGCCGCCGGTGACATGCTCCCTTCTCCGAATCCGCCACGTCTTCCGCTGGTGCCCGTTGCCGATGCGGACCTGGAAAACTCCCTGCTCTATCAGGAGTTGATCGAAGCGGTAGGCACGGGTTTCTGCGTGGTCGAGATGGTGTTCAGCGACGGGGTGCCGGTGGACTTCATCTATCGTCGGGTGAATGCCGCGTTCGAGCGCATCACCGGCTTGCACCAGGTCACCGGTCGGCGCGCCCGCGAGCTGGTCCCCAGCCTGGAGGACTACTGGTTCCGCGTGTTCGGTCGTGTGGTCGAAGAGGGCGTGACGGTGCAGTTCGAGCGCGAGGTGCCCGCGCTGGGACGCTGGTATTCGGTGGAAGCGGTGCGCCTGGGCGCCGAAGGGCAGCGCCGGCTTGGCGTGCTGTTTTTCGATATTTCCCGGCGCAGGCAGGTTGAAACCGAGCTGGCCGAGAGCGAGGCGCGCTTCAGCGCACTGGCCGACGGCCTGCCGATGCCGGTGTGGGTGGTCGATGACCTGGGCCAGCTGCGCTTCATCAACAACGCCTTCTCCACGTTTTTCGGTACCGCCAGCAACCACGTTTTTGGCGCGCGCTGGTGGCAGGGGCTGCTGCATCCGGACGAGCTGGCGCCATTTGAATACGAACTGCGCACCGCGCTGGCCGAAGAGCGTGCCTTGCACCTGAACGTACGCGTGCAGCGCCATGATGGGCAATGGCGCTGGCTGGAGATGAACGCGGTGCCGCGCTTTTCCCCGGACGGACGCTTCATCGGCCTGGCCGGCAACAGTCCGGATATCACCGAGCGGCGTGAAATCGATAGGGCGCGCGAGGAACTGCTGGCGGCCGAGCGCACCGCCCGCAACGCCGCTGAAAGCACCACGCGGCTGAAGGATGAATTCCTGGCCACGCTGTCGCACGAGCTGCGCACGCCCCTGACCACGATTCTGGGCTGGAGCGAGCTGCTGCTGCAGCGCATGCCGGCCGAGCATCCGATGCGCCGTGGCCTGGAGGTGATCGCCAGCAGTGCGCTGGCGCAGAAGAGTCTGATGTCGGACATGCTCGACCTGAGCAGCATGCTGCTGGGCAAGGTGCAGCTGGAGGTGGAGGTGCTGGATCTGGCCGCGCAGGTGCGTGAAGCGGTCCAGGCGCAGGCGCTGGTGGCCGAGGGCAAGGCGCAGACGCTGCTGGTGAAGGTGCCTAAGATGCGCTGTCCGGTGCTGGGCGACGCCACCCGGTTGCAGCAGGTGCTGTGGAACCTGCTGTCCAACGCGATCAAGTTCACCCCGGTGGAGGGGCGGGTGGAAGTGGCGGTGCTGCAGGCACCGGGACACTTCGTGGTCGAGGTGCGCGACAACGGGGACGGCATCGCCCCGGAGTTTCTGGAGCACCTGTTCGGCCGCTTCCGTCAGGCCGATGGCACGACCACCCGTCGCCATGGCGGGCTGGGATTGGGGCTGGCCATCGTCCAGCAGCTGACCGAACTGCATGGCGGCAGCGTTTCGGCGGCCAGCGGCGGGGCCGGCCAGGGCGCGGTATTC
>NZ_BAZI01000194.1 GCF_001310775.1 Stenotrophomonas pictorum JCM 9942 | reverse complement strand
CTCCGGCCGGTCGGCAAGGCCGCCAGAGCGGCGGCTGGCCTTTCGGCTGTCATGCCAGCGCCCGAAGCGTGCCGCCCTGGCCCGCCAGGCAGCTCAAAGCAGCGGAGAGATACGGGCTACACCGGCCGCCCCCGCGTAGCGCCAGGGGCGCGTCAGGCCTGGCCGAGCTGCCAGCCGAACAGGTCCAGCGCCTTCCGGAACTCACGATCCAGCGGGGCGTGTACTTCGATGCGGCGCCCGTCCTGCGGGTGCGGGAAGGCCAGGCGCTCGGCGTGCAGCAGCATGCGGTGCACGCCCTGCATACGGAAGCTGCGGTTGTGCCGGCCGTCACCATGCTTGTGTCGCCGATCAGGTGGTGGAACATGTGCTTGAGGTGCCGGCGGATCTGGCGGAACCGCCCGGTCTGCGGCTGGCAGCGCAGTAGCGCATAGCGCGAGGTCGGAAAGCCCGCCGACGGAACCGGCAGCTCCCCTTCCAGTAGTTTCTGGAAATGGGTGATGGCCGGCTTCTTCACCGGCTTGCCGGGGCCGCCATCCAGATCGTGATCGACGGTAAAAGCCGCTTCGGCCGGCCAGCCGCGGCATACGGCCAGATAATCCTTCTCCACCTCGCCCCCCATCAGCGCCTTGCCCAGCACGCTGGCGCTGTCGCGGTCGAAGGCCAGCAGCAGGCAGCCGCTGGTGGCGCGATCCAGGCGGTGCACCAGGAAGATCGGCTTGCCCAGCTGCTCGCGCAGCCGGTCGGCCAGGAAGTCATCCTCGCCACGCGCGAGCTTGCTGTCGTGGACCATCAGCCCGGCCGGCTTGTTGACCACCGCCAGCCACGGGTCTTCGTACAGCAGCGGCAAGGGCTCGAAAACCACCGGTTCCACCGCCTGCTCCAGCGCCTCGCTCATCGACGCAGCCACGCCGACGCCAATGCCAGCACGCCAACACCCCCGGTGATCCACGACCACACCGGGATGGACGCCAGCTGCGGGCCACCGGCCTGCAAGCCGTACAGCAGCGCCGACACCACCACCAGCCCGACTCCGGTCACAGCGGTAATCACGCGCCGCTGCATGCGCTTGAGCGTGTCATTGAGCGTGACGATGTCCTGCGAGCGCATCGCCAGCTCATGTTTGCCTTCCACCTGCTGGCGCAGCCAGCTGTGCAGCAGCGCCGGCATGTCCGGCGCCTGGGTCATGATTTCCGGCAGGCGCTTGCGCAGCTCCTTCAGCGCGCGGCGCGGGCTGTAGCGCTCGCGCAGGATGCGTTCGAGCACCGGCTTGGCCACTTCCCAGATGTCCAGGTTCGGATCGAGCTGGCGACCTACACCCTCGATGTTGAGCAAGGTCTTCTGCAGCAGGATCAGCTGCGGCTGCAGGGTCAGCTGGTAACGCTGGGCGGTGCGGAACAGCTTCATCAGCACTTCGGCCAGCGAGATCTGCGACAGCGGCCGGGTGAAGTAGGGCTCGCAGACCGCGCGTACGGCGGCCTCCAGCTCGTCGATCCGCACCGTGGCCGGCATCCACTGCGCCTGCAGGTGCAGCTCGGCGATGCGGCGGTAGTCGCGGTTGAAGATGGCCATGAAGTTCTCGGCCAGGTAGAACTGGTCCTCTTCCGAGAGCTGGCCCATGATGCCGAAGTCCAGCGCGATGAAGCGCGGGTTGCCGCGGCGCGCCGGATCGAGGTCGACCCAGATGTTGCCGGCGTGCGCATCGGCGTGGAAGAAGTTGTCGCGGAACACCTGCGTGTAGAACACGCGCACGCCCTTGGCCGCCAGCGCCTTGCGGTCGATGCCGGACTTGTCCAGCGCGACGATGTCGTCGGAGGGAATGCCCCAGACACGTTCCAGGGTGAGCGCGCGTTCGGCGGTGTGGCTCCAGATCACCTCCGGCACGTACAGGTCGTCGGAGTTTTCCCAGAAGCGGCGCAGCACGCTGGCGTTGGCGCCTTCGCGCTGCAGGTCCAGCTCGGCCGCCAGGGTGGTCTCGATCTCGGCCACCACTTCGCGCGGACGGATCTTGTCGGCGCGCGGATGGGTGCGCTCGACCAGCGCGGCCAGCGACTTGAGCAGGGCGATGTCACCGGCGATCTGCTTTTCGATATCCGGGCGCAGCACCTTGACCACCACCTGGCGGCCGTCGTCGAGGGTTGCGGCATGCACCTGCGCGATCGAGGCCGAGGCCAGCGGCGTGGTGTCGAAGCTGGCGAAGGCTCGGTGATCGGCAGGCCCAGCGCCTGCTCGACGATCCGCAGCGCCTGCTCGCCGTCGAACGGCTTGACCCGGTCCTGCAGCAGGGTCAGCTCGACGGCGACATCCGGCGGGACCAGATCGCGTCGTGTGGACAGAATCTGCCCGAACTTGACGAAGATCGGTCCCAGCTCCTGCAGCGCCAGACGCAGCCGGGCACCGCGCGACTGTGAGGCGATATCGGCACTGGCGCGCGGCACGAACGGCTTGGCCACGCGCAGCCAGCGCTCGACCGGAGTGCCATCCAGCAGGTCGTCCAGACGGTAACGCAGGATCACCCGGCCGATGCGGCTGGCGCGGAACATGGCGCGGGTTGCCTTCATGCGGCACCCCCGGCGCGCTGGCGCAGGCGCGCGATGCGCGCGGCCATGCGCTCGACGTCGTCACGGATCACGTCCACATCGTCATGGAAGGCCTCCAGTTCGGCGCGGGCCACCACATCACGCGATTCCTCGGTGACATACTCGGCGGCGGTCTCGGCCAGATCCCTGGCACTGCGGCGGGCCTGTGCCAGCGCCGCGCGCAGGGTCTGCGCGATCTGCACCCCCAGCACCTCACCGAACGCCTTGACGAACGGCTGCTGCCAGTCCGGATCGAAGCGCATGGCCAGCTGCTGCAGGCGACGGGCGAGCTCGGCGTCACCGGAGACTTTCACCCGGCCGGCCGGCGCGCTGTTGCCGCGCCGCGCGTTGGCCAGGAATGGCAGCTGCGCCAGAACACCTCCCAGGGTGCTGCGCACGGCCAGGTCCGGCTCCAGCGAGGGGTCCACCGGGCCGACGGTCAGGCGCTGGCCGCTGACTCCGATCTGCATCGCCAGCGACGGCGATTCCAGGGTCAGGGCGATGCGCTGGCCATCGAGCGGGGCCAATGCGGTGCGGGTATCCGGGTCCAGCGCGAGTGCACGGTTGAGCGCCACTTCCAGCGCACGGCCGGCCAGCGGCTTGATCACATTGAAGGGGGATGCAGGCATGGCGGGCATTCTACCTGCCCGCGCAAGCGCATCGCCGCACGTGGATTAATCGACAGATAACCGCCACGCGCCCGCGCAGGCGGACGCCGGAAGGTTCATGCTATGCATATTCCCTTCAACACACGCGGCAGGAGCACACAGGCAATGGGCAAGACCCGGGTTGGCATCATCTTCGGCGGTCGTTCGGCCGAGCACGAGGTCTCGCTGCAATCGGCGAAAAACATCTTCGATGCGCTGGACAAGGACCGGTTCGACGTCAGCCTGATCGGCATCGACAAGCAGGGCCTGTGGCACCTGTGCGATGCGGCCAATTTCCTGCACAACGCCGAGGACCCCAAGCGCATCGCGCTGGATACCTCCGGCCCGGTACTGTCGGTGCTGCCGGGCGCCGAGCGCGGCCAGCTGCTGGCCGCCGATGGCCGCGAGGTGCCGCAGCTGGATGTGGTGTTCCCGATCGTGCACGGCACCCTGGGCGAGGACGGCACCCTGCAGGGCCTGCTGCGTACGCTGAACCTGCCGTTTGCCGGCCCCGGCGTGCTCGGTTCGGCCGCGGCGATGGACAAGGATGTGGCCAAGCGCCTGTTGCGCGATGCCGGACTGGCGGTGGCGCCGTTTGCCTGTTTCAACCGGGTCAGCGCCGCGCAGGCCAGTTACGAGACGCTGGTCGCCCAGCTGGGCTCGCCGCTGTTCGTCAAACCGGCCAACCAGGCTCCTCGGTGGGCGTGAGCAAGGTGCGCAATGCCGCCGAGTTCGCCACCGCGCTGGCACTGGCGCTGTCGTTCGACCACAAGGTGCTGGTGGAATCGGCCATTGCCGGGCGCGAGATCGAATGTGCGGTGCTCGGCAACGAGGTCCCCGAGGCCAGCGTCTGCGGCGAAGTGGTGGTGCATGACGATTTCTACGCCTATGACACCAAGTACATCAGCGCCAGCGGCGCGGAGACAGTGATCCCGGCCGACATCAGCGCCGACGCGCAGCAGCGTATCCGCCAGATCGCCGTGCGCGCCTACCAGGCGCTGGACTGCATCGGCATGGCGCGGGTGGACGTGTTCCTCACCGCGACCGGTGAGGTGGTCATCAACGAGCTGAACACCCTGCCCGGCTTCACCAAGATCAGCATGTATCCCAAGCTGTGGGGGGCCAGCGGGCGGGGCTACACCGCGCTGATCACCCGGCTGATCGAACTGGCGCTGGAACGCCACGCCGCGGACAAGGCCCTGAGCAGCTCGATCAACGCTCTGGCCTGACCACAGGCGATCAGGCCGGTGATGCGCCGCGCGCCATCACCGCCGGGTCCCTATCGCCCGCATCGTGACCGCCTAGGCCGTACGGTGCCGAGGGCAAGAGCGTGATCTGCCGCGAACGACCGCGGCCCGCCGGATAAAGGAAAAGAAACGGCCCGCACCGGTCACCCGGGCGGGCCGTCGTCGTGCAGGGCGATCGTGCGATCAGACTTTCTTGCGGAACAGCGAGATCACCGCAAGGATCAGGAACACCACGAACAGGATCCACGCGATATTGCTGGCAGCGCCGGCGATACCGCTGAAGCCCAGTACCGCGGCGATGATGGCGATCACAAAGAAGACGACGGCGTAATGGAGCATGGGAAAGTTCCGCTGTTTGGACACGCGGTGCATCTTCCATGTCCGGCGGTCGCGACACGGTGATCGCGACGTGATAGCGGCATGACGACGCAGCTCAACCGGCAGTGGTCGCCGCTGCCAAGCGACGCAACCCCTCTTCAATCGACACCTTCGGCACGTAGCCGAAATCGCGGCGCGCCGGCTCCATCGAATACCAGTGCGGCGTGCACAGCTGCTCGGCCAGAAAACGCGTCATCGGCGGCTCGCCACGCAGCCGCAGCAGCGGCCACAGCTTTTCGCAGACCGCGCCAATGCGGTAGGCGGCCTTGAACGAGATCGTCTTGTCCACCGCCGGCGCGCCCACCGCGGCCAGCAGCCGGTTGAGCAGTTCGCGCATCGGCAGCGGCTCGCCATTGGAGATGAAGTAGGCCTTGCCGGCACAGGCCGCACCGACCACCAGATGGTCGAACGCATCAAAGTGCGCCTGCGCGGCATTGTCGATGAACGTGGTATCGACCTTGTTGCTGCCGTCGCCGACAAAACGCAGGCGCCCGGCCCTGGCCCGCTGTGCCAGACGCGGCACCAGCTGGT
>NZ_BAZI01000193.1 GCF_001310775.1 Stenotrophomonas pictorum JCM 9942 | reverse complement strand
CCGCCACCGCACGTCCAAGGCGTGTTGCGGAAAAACAGCGGAAAAACCGCACTATTTGTGCACCGGTACGCTTGTGCACGCACGGCTGCGCAGCACTTTGGCATCCAACACCCGGCCATTTCCGCCACGGCATTGCAGCGCGATACGGATCTGGAAAAAAATCATCGCCTGACAATTTTTTACCCGCAGCACCAACGAACTGCGCAAAAATTTCGCGCTCGCGGCACGTCATCTTCGTGCCATCGCATGCCAGCCACCTCCGATCACTACCGCGTTGCCGGCGGCTGCAGACACGTTGCATCGGCACGCAAAATGATCGTGGATGCCGCGCCAAGTGCGCCATGCCATCACGCCGCAATGACATCCACGCCTTGGAAAAAGACAACGGCCGCTCAAGGCGGCCGTTGTCGCGTCAGCCTGGCAACACGATCAGTGCGCGTCGTCTTCCAGCAGCTCGGCGTACTCGTCCGGACCCAGCAGGTCGTTCAACTGTTCCGGCTCGGACATCTCGACCACGAACAGCCAGCCGTCACCGTAGGCATCTTCGTTGATGGTTTCCGGCTTGTCGGCCAGGGCTTCGTTGACTTCGACAACGGTGCCCGACACCGGGCTGTACACGTCCGACGCGGCCTTGACCGACTCCACCACCGCCGCGCCGGCACCCACCGTGACGGTGTCACCGACAGCCGGAAGTTCGACGTAGACCAGATCACCCAGCAAACCCTGGGCGTGATCGGAAATGCCGACGGTAACGCGGCCGTTGCCTTCAACGCGGGCCCACTCGTGGGACTTGAGGAATTTGAGGTCGCCTGGGATCTCGCTCATGGAACTGCTCCGAAAAAACGGTGGTCGGGATGAAGCGCTAGTTTAACGGACCGGGCACGGGTAACCGTCGACCGGTCCGGGTGAATCACAGATTGATACCGGCCTGCGGCTGGCCGTCACGCACGAACGGGAACTTCACCTGCCGCACCGGCACTTCCTTGCCGCGGATATCCACGCGCACGTCGCCCGGCGCACCGGCGGGGACACGGGCAAAGGCGATCGCCTTGCCGAGCGTCGGCGAGAACGTGCCGGAAAGGATCTCGCCCTCGCCCTGGGCGGTGAGCACTTTCTGGCCGTGGCGCAACACGCCCTTGTCGTCCATCACCAGGCCGATCATCTGCCGTGCGTTGCCGGCGGCCTTCTGCGCTTCCAGCGCCGGACGACCGATGAACTCGCGCCCCTCGTCCAGCGACACCGTCCAGCCCAGCGCCGCTTCGAACGGGGTGACGGTCTCGTCCATGTCCTGGCCGTACAGATTCATGCCCGCTTCCAGCCGCAGCGTGTCGCGCGCGCCCAGACCGGCCGGCTTCACCCCGGCGGCCAGCAGCGCGTTCCAGAACCCCACCACCGCCGTCTGCGGCAGCAGCACTTCGTAACCGTCTTCGCCGGTGTAACCGGTGCGGGCAACGAACAGCTCAACGCCATCGACCGCACGGACATCCAGCGCGGCAAAGCGGGCCAGCTTGTCCAGCGCGGCACGATCGAATTCAGCGATCAGGCCGGCGGTCAGCGCGCGGGCCTGCGGGCCCTGCACGGCGATGATGGCCAGGTCTTCGCGCTCGATGACTTCGACCCCGAACGCCGCGGCATGCTGGCCGATCCACGCCAGATCCTTCTCGCGGGTCGAGGCGTTGACCACCATGCGGAAGAAATCCTCACCGAGCAGGTACACGATCAGGTCGTCGATCACACCGCCCTGCGCGTTGAGCATGCACGAGTACAGTGCCTTGCCGTTGACCTTGAGCTTGTCGATCGAGTTGGCCAGCAGCTGGCGCAGGAATTCACGCGTGCGCGCGCCCTTCAGATCGACCACGGTCATGTGGCTGACGTCGAACATGCCGGCGGCAGTGCGCACCAGGTGGTGTTCGTCGATCTGTGAACCATAGTGGATCGGCATGTCCCAGCCGCCGAAGTCGACCATCTTGGCGCCAAGCGAGCGGTGGGTTTCGTTGAGCAGGGTCTTCTGGATCATGGCCGTTCCGCGGAAAAGGGGCCGCCATTATCCCAGATGGTTACGCTTAAAACCTGCGGCACCGCCACACCACCGTGCCGCAGGCCGGCTCACGCCGGCTGCACTTTGAGGGTCATGCCATCCACGGCCACCACCCGCACGGCACTGCCCGCCGGAAGATCAACGCCGGCCACCACCCAGAACGCATCATCGATCTTGGCCCGGCCGACGCCATTGGCGATGCCCTGCTCCAGCGTCACCACCCGCCCGATCAGCTGTTCGGCGCGCCGGTTGAGCAGCGGCTGATCGCTCTGCCGGTCGCGCTTGCGGAACCAGGTGCGATAGATCTGGATCGACACAAAGCTGAGCACCACAAACAGGATCACCTGCGCCAGCACCGTCATGCCCTCAACGGCCCACACCAGCAGGAACACCACCGTGGCGGCAACGCCCATCCACAGCATGAACGCACCCGGCGCCAGCGCTTCGGCGGCAAACAGCGCCACCGACAACGAAGCCCATATCACCACTTCCCAGCGCATGGCTCAGCGCCCCAGCGGCGGCGGATTGCCGCGTGCGGCAGGCTTGCCCTCGTTCTGCTTGGCGAACGCCTCCCTGGCCAGTTCGGCGACACCGGCAATGGAGCTGATCACACCGGTGGCTTCCATCGGCATCAGCACCAGCTTCTGGTTGGGCGAGCTGGCCAGCTCCTTGAATGCCTCCACATATTTCTGCGCGATGAAGTAGTTGATCGCCTGCACATCGCCCTGTGCGATCGCTTCGGACACCATCGCGGTGGCCTTGGCTTCGGCCTCGGCCGAACGCTCGCGTGCTTCGGCATCGCGGAACGCGGCTTCTTTGCGGCCCTCGGCTTCCAGCACGGCGGCCTGTTTCTGGCCTTCGGCGCGCAGGATCTCCGACTGCCGTATGCCTTCGGCTTCCAGCACTGCCGCACGCTTGTTCTGCTCGGCCATCTTCTGCTGCTGCATCGACTGAACCAGGTTGGTCGGCGGCTGGATATCCTTGATCTCGATGCGGGTGACCTTCACCCCCCACGGATTGGTGGCGTGGTCGACCACATTCAGCAGTTTGGCGTTGATGGTCTCGCGCTGGCTCAGCGATTCGTCCAGGTCCATCGAGCCGATCACGGTGCGGATGTTGGTCTGCACCAGGGCGATCATCGCCACTTCCAGATTGGCCACTTCATAGGCCGCCTTGGCCGCATCCAGCACCTGGAAAAACACCACGCCATCCACGCGCACCACCGCATTGTCCTTGGTGATGACGTCCTGGCTGGGCACATCCAGCACCTGCTCCATCATGTTCACCTTGCGGCCCACGCCGTAGACGATGGGAATCAGGAAATGCAGGCCCGGGGTCATCGTATGGGTGTATTTGCCGAAGCGCTCCACCGTCCACTCATAGCCCTGCGGAACCATCCGCACCGTCTTGAACAGCACGATGATGCCCGCCACCGCCACCACCAACGCCAGAAAACCCGCACCGCTCCCCATCTGCCCACTCCTTGTGACGATCCAGTGCCGAGTATAGCCAGCCGCCGGGGCTCACAAAGGCAGGCGATCTTGCAGGATGTCGACCAACATCCCGCGGACCGTGAATAGAAGAGCGCACTGCATGTCGCCGGACGGTTGTTTCCAAAAAACACGTATCCGGTCCGGGCGGAGCCGTAACCGGCAGACCAGCCCGGCGATGCCCCATCCCCATGCTGCTGCCAGAGCGTCATGAACCGGTACGCCAGCACGCCCCGCTGCCCGCAAAATGCACTCGCCGCCGGGCAGGGGTGCGGTGTGGATCCAAACAGTCGGGAGGAAGCCGGGCAAGGCGGCCCCCCGCCCATGCACCAGAACAGGGAGTTCAGTGGCTGCGCGGGGCGAACATGATCACCGCCATGCCCAGCAGGCACAGTCCGCCACCGAGCAGATCCCAGCGGGTGGGCCGGACCGAATCCACCAGCCACAGCCACAACAGCGCCATGCACACATACACCCCTCCATAGGCGGCATAGACGCGGCCGCTGGCCGTGGGGTGCAGCGTCAGCAACCAGGCGAACAACGCCAGACTGGCGGTAGCGGGCAGCAGCAACCAGGGACTTCCCTGCTTGCGCAGCCACAACCATGGCAGATAACAGCCGGCAATCTCGGCCAAGGCGGTCAGCAGGAACAGCGCCAGCGTTTTCAACGCACTGTCCCTTTCTCCTGCTGTTTGACCGCCTGCCACAGCGCTTCCTGCTGCGGCAGATCCAGCGCCCGCATGCCGCCTTGGACGGCGGCCAGGGCTTCCATCGCACGGAACCGGCGCTCGAACTTGAGGTTCGCCAACCGCAGCGCGGTACCCACATCGACCTGGGCATGACGGGCGAGGTTGACGCAGACGAACAACATGTCGCCGAGCTCCTCCTGCAGCCGCTCATGGTTGTCGGCACCACGGGCGGCGGCATCGAACTCGGCCTGCACCTCATCGACCTCCTCACGCAGCTTGTCGATCACCGGCGCAGGGCCTGGCCAATCGAAACCGGTGCGGGCGGCGCGCTTCTGCAGCTTGACGGCGCGCTGCCATTCCGGGAGTCCGCGCGAAATACCGGCCAGGGCCGAGTCGTCCAGTTCGCCCTTGGCCACACGCTCGCTGCGCTTGATCTCGTCCCAGTTGGCCAGCACCGCGTCGGCATCGGCAGCCTGGGCATCGCCAAAGATATGCGGATGCCGGCGCACCATCTTCGCGCTGATCGCCGCCACCACATCGCCGAAATCGAACGCCCCCCGCTCGCTGGCCATCTGCGCATGGAACACCACCTGCAGCAGCAGATCGCCCAGCTCGTCTTTCAGGTCGACCAGATCGTTGCGATCGATCGCATCGGCGACTTCATAGGCCTCTTCCACCGTATACGGCGCGATGCTGGCGAAGTCCTGCTCCAGATCCCACGGGCAGCCGTTCTGCGGGTCACGCAGGCGCGCATGATCTGCAGCAGCGACTGGATATCGTTCATGTCGGACATGTATGCAGCACCTTCATTGCGGATGCGCCGGCAACTGCCGGCGCGGGATTTCTGGCAGGAGCCCCGGGTTCAGGCCGTCACAGCCCGGCCACCCAGTCCCGCCACGGCAACGCCGCATCCCCCAGCGCGACAAAATCGCCATTGAGCAGGCGCGGGCGCTGGTTGTAGAGGAACGGCTCGCCGCTGTCGGCCGCCAGCAGCACGCCACCAGCCGCCTCCAGCACGCATTGACCGGCGGCGGTGTCCCATTCGCTGGTCGGCCCCAGTCGCGGATACACGTCCAACGTGCCCTCGGCGATGCGGCAGAATTTCAACGACGAGCCCTGCGCGACCAGTTCGATCTCGCCCATCCGCGCCAGAAGCGTCTCGGTGCGTGCGCTGCGGTGCGAGCGGCTGGCCGCCACGC
>NZ_BAZI01000192.1 GCF_001310775.1 Stenotrophomonas pictorum JCM 9942 | reverse complement strand
CGAAGCCGCCACGCCTCCGCCGGTGGGCAGCTGCGATGCCAGCCAGGTGCAGGGGCTGGTCGGCCAGACCTGGTCGGAGGCGATGCAGGCCCAGGCCAAGGACGATGCCGGCGCCAGCGAAGTCCGCGTGCTCAAGCCCAACCAGCCGGTCACGATGGAGTTCATCGGCGAGCGCCTGAACATCGAGCTCGATGAAAAAGGCCTGGTCAGCGGCGTGCGTTGCGGCTGAATGGAAACCCGCCAAAGCCTTGTCCCACAAGGCTTTGGTTGCGTCCGCAACGATGTATTGCGGCACTGCAGCATCTGTGATCTAGTCGATGCCATCCGGTGGCCTCAAGGTGCGCTCCAGGGATTGAGCGCGAGGCGAGTGTCGCCGCTCACCTGACATCGTCAAGAGGCACACATGGCAGTCCGAACCCCGCAAGCTTTACGACCCGCAAGACGAACGCGACGCCTGTGGCTTCGGCATGGTCGCCCAGCTCGATGACCAGCCCTCGCGCCTGCTGGTGGATACCGCCATCGCCGCACTGTCGCGCATGACCCACCGCGGCGGCGTCGCCGCTGACGGGCTCACCGGTGACGGCTGCGGCCTGCTGCTGCGCAAACCCACCGTGTTCCTGCGCCAGCTGGCCGAAGAAGCCGGCATCGCGCTGGGGCCCAATTTCGCCGCCGGCGTGGTGTTCCTGCCGCACGACGCGGATGCCGCACAGCGCTGCCGTGACGAACTCGATGCCCAGCTGCGCCGCGCCGGCTGCCATCCGCGCGGTTGGCGTGAGGTGCCCACCGATGACAGCGTTTGTGGCCAGCTGGCGCGCGACACGCTGCCGAAGATCGAGCAGGTGTTCGTCGATGCCGACATCGAGCAGAGTGCCGAACAGTTCGCACTGGCGCTGTTCATGGCCCGTCGTCGCAGCGAACAGGCGCTGCGCGATGTCTCCGACTATTACGTCACCACCCTCAGCGCCGAAGCCATCACCTACAAGGGCATGGTGCTGCCGGACAAGCTGAGCACCTTCTACCCGGACCTGCAGCGCCATGAACTGGCCTCCAGCGTGGTGGTGTTCCACCAGCGCTTTTCCACCAACACCCTGCCACGCTGGCCGCTGGCCCATCCGTTCCGCCTGCTCGCCCACAACGGCGAGATCAACACCATCGAAGGCAACCGCCGCTGGGCGCAGGCGCGCAGCAAGGTATGGAAGACGCCGAAGTTCGACATCGCCGAGCTCGACCCGGTGATCTCGATGCACGGCTCCGATTCGCAGAGCATGGACAACATGCTCGAGCTGATGGTGGCCGGCGGCATGGAGCTGATCCAGGCGCTGCGCATCCTGGTGCCGCCGGCAACCCAGTCGCTGGAATTCAAGGATGCCGATCTGGCCGCGTTCTACGAGTTCTATGGCTTGAACAGCGAACCGTGGGATGGCCCGGCCGGCATCGTCGCCTGCGATGGCCGCTATGCCGCCTGCACCCTGGACCGCAATGGCCTGCGCCCGGCGCGCTGGCTGCTGACCTCCGACCGCCACTTCCTGGTCGCCTCCGAAGCCGGCGTCTGGGAAGTGCCCACCGAGCGCGTGGTGCGCAAGGGAAAGCTCGGTCCGGGCCAGATGATGGCCATCGATCTCAAGCGTGGCGACCTGCTCGATTCGGACGCCATCGACCGCATCAACCGTGCACGTGCGCCGTACAAGCAATGGCTGCACCAGGGCGTGACCTACCTGCAGACCGAGCTGATCGATCCGTCGCTGGCCGAGGAGCCGTTCGACGAGGCCACGCTGCGCAGCTACCACAAGCTGTTCCAGCTCACGACCGAGGAACTGGAACAGGTGCTGCGGCCGCTGGCCGAAACCGGCCAGGAAGCCACCGGCTCGATGGGCGATGACACGCCGATCGCCGTGCTCAGCCGCCACACCCGTCCGCTGTACGACTACTTCCGCCAGGCTTTCGCGCAGGTCACCAACCCGCCGATCGATCCGCTGCGCGAAGAGTGCGCGATGTCGCTGACCACCCAGCTCGGCAAGGAGACCAACATCTTCCACGCCGGTGCGGAGACGGTGAACCACGTCATCCTCAACTCGCCGGTGCTGAGCCAGCGCAAGCTGCGCCAGTTGCTGAAGATGGAGCAGTACGTCGCGCGCAACCGCCTGATCGACCTGTCCTACAGCGTCGAGGAAGGGCTGAAGGCCGGCATCGAGCGCATCTGCGCGCAGTGCGAACAGGCCGCGCGCGAAGGCGCGGTGATGCTGCTGCTGTCCGACCGCTACCCGGTCGCCGACCGGCCGATGGTGCATGCACTGCTGGCCACCAGCGCCGTGCATCACCATCTCTCGAAGGTCGGGCTGCGCTGCGACGTCAACCTGATCATCGAGACCGGCACCGCCCGCGATGCGCACCACATGGCCTGTCTGCTGGGCTTTGGTGCGACCGCGGTATATCCGTATCTGGCCTACCAGACCCTGTTCGATCTGGCCGGCGCGGCATCCTGCAGTTGAAGAAGGGCGGTGAGGTCTCGCAGATCGGCCGCAGCTACCGCAAGGGCATCTACAAGGGCCTGAGCAAGATCATCTCCAAGATGGGCATCTGCACCATCGCCAGCTATCGCGGCGCGCAGCTGTTCGAGATCGTCGGCCTGGACCCGGACGTGGTTGAACTGTGCTTCCCGGATACCGCCGCGCGTATCGCCGGCGTCGGCCTGGCGCGGCTGGATACCGAAGCCCGCGAGCTGATGGTGCGTGCCTGGAATGATCTGGCCGAGCCGGAAGTCGGCGGCCTGCTCAAGTACGTGCACGGCGGCGAATACCACATGTACAACCCGGACGTGGTGATGACGCTGCAGCGCGCTTCGCGTACCGGCGATGCCGCCGACTGGCGCAAGTACATGGACGCGGTGCATTCGCGCCCGACCTCGGCGCTGCGCGATCTGCTGCAGCTCAAGCCGGCGGCAACGCCGGTGCCATTGGACGAGGTGGAACCGGTCGAAGCGCTGTTCAAGCGTTTCGATACCGCTGCCATTTCGCTGGGCGCGCTGTCGCCGGAAGCGCATGAAGCGCTGGCGATTGCGATGAACCGCCTCGGCGGCCGCTCCAACTCCGGCGAAGGCGGCGAAGATCCCGCCCGCTACGGCACCGGGAAGCGTTCCAAGATCAAGCAGGTGGCCTCCGGCCGCTTCGGCGTCACCGCCGAATACCTGGTCAATGCCGAAGTGCTGCAGATCAAGGTGGCGCAGGGCGCCAAGCCCGGCGAAGGCGGCCAGCTGCCGGGCCACAAGGTCAACGAGCTGATCGCGCGCCTGCGCTATGCCAAGCCCGGCATCGGCCTGATCTCGCCGCCGCCGCACCATGACATCTATTCCATCGAGGACCTGGCACAGCTGATCTACGACCTGAAGCAGGTCAATCCGCAGGCGCTGATCTCGGTGAAGCTGGTATCGCATGCCGGCGTCGGCACCATTGCTGCCGGCGTGGTGAAAGCCGGCGCCGATCTGATCACCGTGTCCGGCCATGACGGCGGCACCGGTGCCTCACCGGTCAGCTCGATCCGCTATGCCGGCGTACCGTGGGAACTGGGCGTGGCCGAGTCGCACCAGGCACTGGTGGCCAACGACCTGCGCAGCCGCACCCTGCTGCAGACCGACGGCGGCCTGAAGACCGGCCTGGATGTGGTCAAGGCCGCACTGCTGGGCGCCGACAGCTTCGGTTTCGGCACCGGGCCGATGATCGTGCTGGGCTGCAAGTACCTGCGCATCTGCCATCTCAACAACTGCGCCACCGGCGTGGCCACCCAGGACGAGCGTCTGCGTGCGGGCTACTTCACCGGCCTGCCGGAGCGGGTGGAGAACTTCTTCCACCTGCTGGCCGAGGAAGTACGGCAGTGGCTGTCCTACCTGGGCGCGCGTTCGCTGGATGAGATCGTCGGCCGCACCGATCTGCTGCAGCGGCTGGATGTGTCGCCGCGCGAAGGCGTCAAGGTCGATCTGTCGCGCCTGCTCACGCCTGCCCACTACGAGGGCGCGCATTGCGCCGCACAGCGCCTGTACCAGTCGCCGGACAGCCTGGCCACGCAGATGGACGACCTGCTGGCCGATGCCATCGCCCACAAGCGTGGCGGCGAGCACCGCTTCCTGATCCACAACACCGACCGCTCGGTGGGCACGCGCCTGTCCGGCACCATCGCCCGCGCATATGGCAACCACGGCATGAGCGAAGCGCCGTTGAACCTGCGCTTCCGCGGCACCGCCGGACAGAGCTTCGGCGCGTTCAACGTCGGCGGCCTGAACCTGGAGGTGGAAGGCGAAGCCAACGACTACGTGGGCAAGGGCATGGCCGGCGGTCGCCTGGTGGTACGCCCACCGCGCGGTGCCCGCTTCGAGGCGCGCAACACTGCCATCATCGGCAACACCTGCCTGTATGGCGCCACCGGTGGCGAACTGTTTGCCGCAGGTCGCGCAGGCGAACGCTTCGGCGTGCGCAACTCCGGCGCGCTGGCAGTGATTGAAGGCGCCGGCGACCACTGCTGCGAATACATGACCGACGGTGTGGTGGTGGTGCTGGGCAAGGTCGGCCTGAACTTCGGCGCCGGCTTCACCGGTGGCCTGGCCTATGTGCTCGACGTCGACCGTGACTTCGTCGACCGCTACAACCATGAGCTGATCGACATCCACCGCATTTCGGCCGAAGGCTTCGAGAACTACCGGCAACACCTGCACACCCTGATCGGCCGTCACCGCGAGTTGACCGGCAGCATCTGGGCGCAGCAGATCCTCGACGAGTTCCGCGACTACGTCGGCAAGTTCTGGCTGGTCAAACCCAAGGCCGCCAGCATCGAGTCGCTGGCCGAGTCGCTGCGCCGCGCGGCCTGATCTGGCGTCGGTACGGACACGCCCCGCATCGACGCATCCAACCTTTGTGCCTTAGCCAATGCTTCCCGCAGACGGGAAGCTCGCCCGGAATCTTCCATGAGCCGCAAGCAAGCCTTCCAGTTCCTCGATCTGCCCCGCACCATGCCGCAGCGCATTCCGGTGGAATTGCGCACGTCCGGCGATTGGGGCGAGCTCTACGGCAAGTTCGACAAGAGCGACGCGCAATACCAGGCCGGCCGTTGCCTGGATTGCGGCAACCCTTACTGCAGCTGGAAATGCCCGGTACACAACGCCATCCCGCAGTGGCTGCAGCTGGTGCAGGAGGACCGCATCCACGAGGCGGCGACGCTGTGCCATTCCACCAACCCGCTGCCGGAAGTCTGTGGTCGGGTCTGTCCGCAGGACCGCCTGTGCGAAGGCAGCTGCACGCTGGAGGAATTCGGCGCGGTCACCATCGGTGCGGTCGAGAAGTACATCGTCGATACCGCGCTGGCCACCGGCTGGAAGCCCGATCTACACGCGGTCAAGTGCACCGGCAAGCGCGTGGCGGTTGTCGGTGCCGGCCCGGCGGGGC
>NZ_BAZI01000191.1 GCF_001310775.1 Stenotrophomonas pictorum JCM 9942 | reverse complement strand
ACCGAGGTGATGGGCACGGCCTCGGCCCGGCGTTGCGCCGGCCACCACAGGTAGACAAAGGCGCTGCTGGTGCCCAGCAGTCGCGCCTCGCCGGCCTGCGGCGCCGCCTCACCGATCAGATGCACGCGCAGCGGGGCGCCGCGCTTGCCTTCCCGCAGCAGTTCCCCTTTGCCCTGCATATAGATAGCGCTGCCCAGCAGCATCGATGACACCACCACCAGACTGACCCCCGTCACCGGATGGATGCCCACTCCATCCCAGCTCATCAGGCGCGAGCGTGCGAACACCATCCGCGCCCACCAGTGCCGGACACGCAGGGCTTCGATGTAGTGCGGATGACGCCGGCGCACGGTATCCGGCCAAGTCACCAGCACCGCCAGCAAGACGCCACAGACAAACAGCAGGATGTAGGCCGGATCCCGCAATCCCGCCACCAGGAAATCGCTGGCCTGCAGGTAATCGAGGATGGCGATGCCGAATCCCTGGTAGAACCACCAGCTCGACCACAGCCCGAGAAAAGCCACCAGCAGGTAGGCCGTGGAGAACATCAGGGTCGGCTCGTGGCAGATCCGCCGCCACAGGCTCAATACCCAGGAGCGCTCACCGGCGGCGACATCCGGTATCGGCGACCAGTTGGACGGACGTTCGGGCAGCACACCCGTCTCCGGCGATGTGGCGGTGATGATGCTGGCGGCAGCGGTGTCTGTGGTGTCCATGGGCTCCCGGCCGATCCAGCATCGCCGAAAACGGGGGTTGCCGGAAGCGATACCAGCCACCTAACCAATCCGTCAGATCCGTGGACGATGTACGGCTGCAACAAAAAGGCCCCGCAATGCGGGGCCTTTTCTCACTCATCGCGGACGCTGCTCAGCCCCACGGATCCTGCAGGATCATGGTGTGGTCGCGGTCCGGACCGGTGGACACGATCGAGATCGGGCAACCAGCCAGTTCTTCCAGCGCGCGCAGGTAGGCACGGGCGGCCGGCGGCAGCTTGTCCCACTCGGTGATGCCGTGGGTGTTCTCGCTCCAGCCCGGGAACTCCAGGTACACCGGCGTGCACTCTTCCCAGCCCTGCGCGTCCAGCGGAGCATATTCGGTGCGCTTGCCGCGGTATTCGTAGGCGATGCAGACCTTGAGCTTCTCCATGCCGTCGAGCACGTCCAGCTTGGTGATACACAGGCCGGAGATACCGTTGATAGCCACGGCGCGCTTGAGCGCGACGATGTCCATCCAGCCGCAACGGCGCGGACGGCCGGTGGAGGCGCCGTACTCGGCACCGCGGTCACGGATGCCCTGGCCGATCTCATCGTCCAGCTCGGTCGGGAACGGACCGCCGCCGACGCGGGTGGCGTAAGCCTTGGCGATGCCCAGCACGTAGTCGATCGCATCGGCGCCGACACCGGCACCGGCCAGCGCGCCACCGACGGTGGTGTTGGAGCTGGTGACGTACGGGTAGGTGCCGTGGTCGATGTCCAGCAGTGCGCCCTGCGCGCCTTCGAACAGCACGCGCTTGCCCTGCTTGCGCAGGTCATGGCAGATGCCGGCGACGTCGGACTTCATCGGCTCGACGTATTCGCCGAACGCCAGGGCTTCCTGGTAGACGGTGTCGAAATCGACCGCTTCCACACCCAGAAACTGGGTCAGCACGAAGTTGTGGTAATCCAGCGCGGCCTTGAGCTTTTCGGCCAGCTGTTCCGGATAGTGCAGGTCGGCGATGCGGATGCCGCGGCGTGCCACCTTGTCTTCATAGGCCGGGCCAATGCCACGACCGGTGGTGCCGATCGCCTTGCCGCCGGCGGCCTTCTCGCGGGCCTGATCCAGCGCGATGTGGTACGGCATGATCAGCGGCGCGGCCGGGGAGATCTTCAGGCGCGAGCGCACTTCAACGCCGGCCGCTTCCAGCTCCTCGATCTCTTTCTTCAGCGCCGCCGGGGAAATCACCACGCCATTGCCGATCAGGCACAGCGCGTCATCGCGCAGGATGCCGGACGGAATCAGGTGCAGGACGGTCTTCTTGCCGTTGATGACCAGGGTATGGCCGGCATTGTGGCCGCCCTGGAAACGCACGACCGCACCGATTTCCTCGGTCAGCAGATCGACGATCTTGCCCTTGCCTTCATCGCCCCACTGGGCGCCGAGAACAACAACTGATTGACCCATGACGGGTGACTCCTGAGTTTGCTGCGGCCATCGGGGCCGCGGACGGGGTCGTGTGGTCCAAGCCTGTTCGCCACGGGGAGGCTCCATCGGGGAGCATCCGGCAAACACCAAGGCCATACACGGAAAAAGCCGCGTCTGGCATTCCATCAACTGGAGGGCCCGACCGGCTTTTGTGGATTATCCGGGTTTTGCCGCGCAGCTACCACCCCTGCACATTCAGGATGACGGCACCGGCCGGTGGGGGTTCAGTGTCGCAGCCACCACAGCATCACCAACCCCGCCGCCAGCGCGATTGCGCCCATCCGCCGCAGCGCCGGCAGCGGGGCGTCCAGCAACTGTTCGGCCATGCGCTTCCACGCGGCCGGGGCGGCAAACAGGAACAGCCCCTCGATCACCGCCACCAGACACAACGCGGCCAACAGGTCTTTCATCGCTCTCTATCCTCCGCCCGTAAAGAAACGGGGACCGGGCAGTGCCCGATCCCCGTCAGGGTGACGCGTGGGAACCGCCTCAGCGATCGTTCTTCATGTACTGCAGGAACGGGTCGTTCTTGTCGAGCACGATCACGCCGTTGCCGTCGGTCATCGAGGCGCGGTAGGCCTCCAGGCTGCGGTAGAACGCGTAGAACGACGGGTCGGCCGAACCGGCCTTGCCGTAGATCGCTGCGGCCTGGGCATCGCCCTCACCGCGCAGCTGCTGCGCATCGCGCTCGGCTTCGGCCACGATCACCGTGCTTTCGCGATCAGCCTGGGCGCGGATGGTCAGCGACTGCTCCTCGCCTTCGGCGCGCAGCTTGGCGGCCTCCTGCTTGCGCTGCGCCCGCATGCGCTCGTACACGTCGGTGATCACCTGGCTGTCGGTGGGCAGGTCGATCTGCTTGATGCGCAGGTCGATGATCTGCATGCCCAGCGGCTTGACCGCCTCGTTGATGCTCTTGAGCTGGCCGGCGATCAGCTCACTGCGGTCACCGGACACCAGCTGCTGCAGCGTGCGCGAGTTGATCTGGTTGCGCAGCGAGTCGGTGATGATCGGCGCCAGACGGGCGTTGGCCACCTTGGCGTCACCGCCGGTGGCGCGGTAGTAGGAGCGCACATCGGAGATGTAACCGATGGCGAAGAAGTCGACGCTGACGTCCTTCTGCTCGGCGGTGAAATAACGCGCCGGCGCGGTGTCCAGCACCTGGAAGCGGCGATCGAACACCCGCACCGTTTCCACCAGCGGCACCTTGAAATGCAGGCCCGGCTTGATGTCCGAGCGCACCACCTTGCCCAGGTTCAGCACCATCGCGGTCTGGTCTTCCCGCACCACGTAGACCGAGCCGAGCAGACCCAGCAGCACAACGACCAGCAGGCCGATTCCAAACGAACTTTTCATCGACCGGCCTCCTCACGATTTGCCGAGCGCGAGACCGAACGGTCCGCATTGCGAATGCTCTCGGTGGCCGACGGCAACGCCGGCACCACCATGTCCGGGGTCAGCTGCGGCGCATTGCCCGACGCCTTGGCGGCGTCGGCCGGCATCGGCACGTAGATCAGCTGGCGGCCGTCGCCACCGATGACCTTGCGGTTTTCCGACAGCACCTGCTGCACGGTTTCCAGCCACAGGCGCTTGCGGGTGACTTCCGGCGCGTTCTTGTACTCGGCCTGCAGCAGGCTGAAGCGGCGCGCGTCACCTTCGGCGCGGGCGACCATCGCCTGCTTGTAACCTTCGGCCGTGGTACGGGCCCGCGAGGCCTGGCCACGCGCTTCCGGCACGACCTTGGCGGCGTAGGCCTGGGCTTCGTTGATCAGGCGTTCCTTGACCTGCTGGGCACCGTTGACCTCGTCGAATGCCGGCTTCACTTCTTCCGGCGGACGCGCGTCGGGCAGGGTCAGGCCGGTGACGCTCAGGCCGGTGTTGTAGGCCTTGAGCGCGGCCTGCAGCCGCTGCTCGGCAACCACCGCCAGCGGGCCGCGGTTGTTGAGGACGGTGTTCAGATCGGCACGGCCGACCTGCTCACGCACCGCGCTCTGCGCCGACTGCTCCAGCACCTGGTCGCCATCGACCGTACCGAACAGATACTGGCGCGGATCGTCGACCCGGTACTGGACGTTGACCGCGACATTGACGATGTTCTCGTCACGGGTCAGCACCGGCACGTTGCTGCTGAAAGTCTTGATCTGGGTGGCGTTGACCTTGGCCACCGATTCGATCGGCCACGGCAGTTTGAAATTCGGGCCGGGCTGCAGGATCCGCGAGAACTGGCCAAAGCGCAGCACCACGCCACGCTGCTGTTCGCCGATCAGCTGGAAGCTGGAGAACAGCACCAGCAACACCACGGCCACCAGCACCCAGCGCCAGATACCGCCATCGAACAGGTCGCGCAGTGGTCCGGGCAGGCTTCCGCCGCCCCAACCTCCCCCATTGCCGCCGCGTGGCTTGCGGTTGCCCTGAGGGCCATCGCCGCTGTTGCCGCCGGGTGTATTCCAGGCCATGCATGCTCCATCTGTCAGGGCCGGCGGCGGACTACCCGCGATTACCGGCCATCAATCGAATCCCGATTCTACAAGATGGGGCAGACCCGCCGTTTCGCAACCGCTATCTTGGACATCCCCCGTTCCGGTCCAGATACCGCCATGTCCCTGTCCGCCCCCTTTTCCGCCTTCCGCATCCACAACGACGAGGCCGGCTACCGCGCCGGACTGGAGCCACTGACGCTGGACCAGCTCAGCCCCGGCGAGGTGGTGATCCGCGCCCGCTGGTCCTCGGTGAACTACAAGGATGCGCTGGCCGGCACCGGCAAGGGCAAGATCCTGCGGCGCTTCCCGCTGGTGGGCGGGATCGACGTGGCCGGCGAAGTGGTGGCCTCCACCGACCCGGCCTTCCGCGAGGGCGACCTGGTGCTCACCACCGGCTGCGGCCTGAGCGAAACCCGGGACGGCGGCTACAGCCAGTACGTGCGGCTGGAATCCAAGTGGGTCATCGCGCTGCCGGCCGGGCTGTCCCTGCGCGAATCGATGATTCTCGGTACCGCCGGTTTCACCGCGGCCCTGGCGCTGCTGCGGATGAAGGAAAACCGCCAGTCGCCCGCCCAGGGTCCGCTGGCGGTCACCGGCGCCACCGGCGGTGTCGGCTCGCTGGCGGTGGACATCTTCAGCCGCGCCGGGTTCGAGGTGCACGCCATCAGCGGCAAAGCCGAGGCGGCGGACTATCTGACCGGCCTGGGTGCCAGCCAGGTGCTGGGCCGCGAGGCGCTGGCCACCACCCGGCCGATGGAATCGGCCCGCTTCGGCGGCGG
>NZ_BAZI01000190.1 GCF_001310775.1 Stenotrophomonas pictorum JCM 9942 | reverse complement strand
GGAAGCGGCCGCCTAAGCACCGGACAAGATCCGCGCCCACCGAGCAAAGTTGGCGACGACGCATGAATTCAACCATGGATCGAGGCCTACGTGCCACGCCTTAGCTCGTCCAGGTAGTTGGCCCAAGCCTGCATCATCTTCTTGCGCTCTCCCAGGTGGGTAGTCCGGTTGTACGCCCGCCCCAGCGGATCCCGCACCGCATGGGCAAGCTGATGCTCGATGAAGTCCGGCCTGAACCCAAGCACCTCGTCCAGCAAGGTTCGCGCCATGGCCCGAAATCCATGGGCAGTCATCATCTCGCCATCGAACCCGAGGTTCCGTAGAGCAGCGTTGATCGTGTTCTCACTGATTGGCTTCTGGATGCTGCGCACGCTGGGAAAGACGTACCGGCTTTTCCTTGCATAGGGCCGGACATCCTCCAGGAGCTCGACGACCTGGCCAGCCAGAGGAACGATGTGCTGGGTCTGGGTCTTGTTGGTGATGTAACGCCACTCAGCAGCATCCAGATCGATATCCTCCCAGCGCGCCGCACGGAGCTCGCCCGGCCTGACGAATAGGAGCGCCGAGAGCTTGAGCGCAGCGGACACGATCGGCGACCCCTGGTAGCCGTAGATGGCCTTGAGAAGCTTCGCCACCTCCCCCGGCTCCGTCAGGCTGGAGAAGTGCTTGGTTTTCGTAGGGGTCAGCGCACCGGCAAGACTCAGGGCGGGGTTGTTCTCTGCACGGCCGGTGGCGATGGCATAGCGAAAGACCATGCCCGCGGCGGCGCGAGCCCGATGTGCCGTCTCAACCGCTCCACGGGCCTCGATCTTCCGGAGGGCTTTCAGCAGGATTGGCGCAGTCACGCTCCGAACGGGCAGATCAGCGATGCTTCCCAGGTCGCGCTCCAGCATCCGGCGCTCCCGTACGACTGACCCGGGGGTCAGCTTCTTGGCCCGTTGCGCCACCAGTTCCTTAGCAAGCGCGCCAAAGGTATTGCCGGCCTCTTCCTCCTGTGCCGCCCGCTCGATCTTCACCACGAGAGCCGGGTCCATGCCCTTCTTGAGCTGGGCCCGGGCCTTGTCCCGCTCGGCGCGAGCTTCTGCCAGGGAAACCGCCGGGTAGTCGCCGATGGTCAGCATGTTCGCCTTGCCGGCGAACCGGTACCGATAACGCCAGATCCTGGCTCCAGAAGGCCTCACCTCGACGCACAGCCCATTGGCGTCGGCGACGCGATAGACCTTGCCCTGGGGCTTGAGGCTGCGCAGCTTGGTGTCCGTCAACATGGCTGTGAGTAACCGGTATGTGAGTAAGCGAAGACCTTCCGGCCATCTTACTCGCACCGTTACTCACGTTCCAGCCGGATGGGGGTGCACACCACCGGACCCGGCCGGACACGAAAGCCACGGAGCACAGCCACTTTGCTAGGATATTCGGACTGATCTGGACGTGGTCGGATCAGCAGATGGTGGGCCCACAGGATTCGAACCTGGAACCAAAGGATTATGAGTCCTCTGCTCTAACCGTTGAGCTATAGGCCCGCAACGACGGCACAGTGTAGTGGAGCGCGCGTAGGGCGACCACTTGCCCGTGCGCGTTGGGACAGCGCCGCTGCACCGAAGTGGCCGACCGGTGCTGACCGTCTCGCGCGGGCGGCAAAGAAAAACCCCGCCTGGGCGGGGTTTTTCGCGTTCAACCCTACCGCCTGGAAATCACTCGATATCCAGGAAGCTGCGCAGCTGCTCCGAACGGCTCGGGTGACGCAGCTTGCGCAGCGCCTTGGCCTCGATCTGGCGGATGCGCTCGCGGGTGACGTCGAACTGCTTGCCGACTTCTTCCAGCGTGTGGTCGGTATTCATGTCGATACCGAAGCGCATGCGCAACACCTTGGCTTCCCTCGGGGTCAGCCCACCGAGCACGTCGCGCACGGTTTCCGACAGGTTGATGTTGACCGTGTTCTCCACCGGGGACTCCACATTGGTGTCCTCGATGAAGTCGCCCAGATGCGAATCCTCGTCGTCGCCGATCGGGGTTTCCATCGAGATCGGCTCCTTGGCGATCTTCATCACCTTGCGGATCTTGTCCTCGGGCATGTCCATTTCCTTGGCCAGCTCCTCCGGGGTGGCCTCGCGGCCGTACTGCTGGAGCATCTGGCGGGAAATGCGGTTGAGTTTGTTGATCGTCTCGATCATGTGCACCGGAATACGGATGGTGCGCGCCTGGTCGGCGATCGAGCGGGTGATCGCCTGGCGGATCCACCAGGTGGCATAGGTCGAGAACTTGTAGCCGCGGCGGTATTCGAACTTGTCCACGGCCTTCATCAGGCCGATGTTGCCTTCCTGGATCAGATCCAGGAACTGCAGGCCGCGGTTGGTGTACTTCTTGGCGATGGAGATGACCAGGCGCAGGTTGGCCTCGACCATTTCCTTCTTGGCCTTGCGCGCACGGGCCTCGCCATAGGCCATCACACGGCTGATTTCCTTCAGCTCTTCCAGCGACAGCGACGTCGCCTTCTCCACGTCCTGCGTGGCCTGCTGTTCGGAAATGATCTGGTCCTTCACATCACGCAGGGCCGAGGACCACTTCTGCTTGCGCTTCAGTGCATCTTCCACCCATTCCAGATTGGTCTGGTTGCCTTCCCAGGAACGGATGAAATCCTTGCGCGGCATGCGTGCGGTGATCGTGGCCAGATGCAGCACGCGGCGCTCCTGGGCCTTGACCGAAGCCATCACATCGCGCAACTGCTTGACCAGCACGTCGGTCAGCGGCAGCGGCAGCTTCAAGGTCACGAACGTGGCAGCCAGTTCGTCACGCAGCTTGGTACGGGCCTTGTCATCGCCCTTGGCATGGGCTTTCTTGAACTTGGCCATGTCACTGGCCAGCTGTTCCATGCGACGGGCAACTTCAAGCGGATCCGGACCGGTCGGACCGGCTTCCTCTTCGGCGACGTCGTCGTCTTCCTCTTCAGCCTCGGTGTCGGCCTCGGTGTCTTCGCTTTCAGCGACCACGGCCGGCGCCGGCTCTTCTTCCACCAGATCGTTGAAGCCGACGATGATTTCAGCCAGGCGCTTCTTGCCCTCTTTGTGCAGCTCGTAATCGGCCAGCACGGTTTCCACGGCCATCGGGAAGGTGCCCAGTGCGGCCTGCACCTGGCCCAGGCCTTCTTCGATGCGCTTGGCGATGGCGATTTCGCCTTCGCGGGTCAGCAGCTCGACCGTACCCATTTCGCGCATGTACATGCGCACCGGGTCGGTGGTGCGACCACCTTCGGTGTCGAGTGCGGTCAGGGCGGCCGCCGCTTCTTCAGCAGCGGTGTCATCGACTTCGCGGTTGCCCGTGTTGCCGTCGCTCAGGGCCAGCGTGTCGGCATCGGGCGCGACTTCATGGACATCGATGCCCATGCCGGTGATGAGGGCGATGATGTCTTCGATCTGCTCCGGATCGACCATGTCGTCGGGGAGGTGGTCGTTGACTTCGGCGTAGGTCAGGTAGCCCTGTTCCAGGCCCTTGCTGATCAGAAGCTTGATGTCGTTTTGCTGGGCAGGACGTTCGTTGGCCATGTAATGCTCGCGCCACCGGCGGGGAAAGAAGAGAACCTACTATTATACCTGCGCAGCATAACGCTTGCCGGGCGGTGGATTCACGGCGCGTCAGGATCTGAGCAGAAACGTCACCGGTCCGTCATTGACCAGGCTCACTACCATATGGGCACCGAAGCGGCCGGTTTCCACCCGTGCGGTGTGTTTTTCGCGGCAGATGGCCACCAGTTGATTGAAAATACGTTCAGCTTCGTCGGGGGGCGCCGCCGTGCTGAAGCCCGGACGCATGCCGGAGCGGGTGTCGGCGGCCAGCGTGAACTGGCTCACCAGCAGCAGGCCACCGCCGGTATCGCGCAGGGAACGGTTCATTCTGCCGGCATCGTCGGCGAAAACCCGGTAGCCGAGCAGGCGATCGGCCATCCGTGACAGGGCCGCGGCGTCATCGCCCGGCTCCACCCCCACCAGCGCCAGCAGGCCTTGGCCGATTTCGCCGACCACAGTTTCATCGACCGTGACCGAGGCCCGGGTGACACGCTGGATCAGGGAAAGCATGGCGGCTCCTGGCAAAAGGAGGGCGAACCTTAACATCGCGCGGCAGCGGCTAAACTTGGCACATGAAACCGGACACCGCCGCCAAGCTCTACTATCGCCTCGCCTCCGTGCTCACCCGCCTGCCGTGGTCGTGGCAGCGTTCGCTGGCCGACAGCGTGGCCTGGTTGTGGCGGCGCATCGACGCCCGCGAAAGCCGGGTGACCCGGCGCAATCTGGAGCTGGTGTATCCGGAACTGCCGGCGGCCGAGCGCCAGCGCCTGCACCGCATCATCTTGCGTACCACCGCCCGCCAGGCCCTGGAAACGCTGTACCTGTGGACCCATCCGCCAGCGAGCAACCTGCAACAGCACTTGGTCGAGCGCCACGGCCAGGCGCTGTACGACGCGGCGCTGGCCTCGGGCCAGGGCGTGATCGTGGTGGCGCCGCACTATGGCAACTGGGAGCTGCTCAACCAGTGGCTGGCCTCGCGCGGCCCGTTCGCGTTCGTCTACGCGCCGCCGGAGAACCCCGCCGGCGATGCCTTCCTGCAGCGGGTGCGCAGCGGCGACAACGTGCGCCAGGTCCGCGCCGAAGGTCCGGCCGTGCGACAGCTGTTCAAGGTGCTCAAGGACGGTGGCGCGGTGGCGATCCTGCCCGACCAGCAGCCCAAGAATGGTGACGGCGTGTTCGTGCCGTTCTTCGGCCTCCAGGCCCTGACCATGACCCTGGTCAACCGGCTGGCCGAACGCACCGGTGCGAGGGTGCTGTTCGCCTGGTGCGAGCGGATCGGCCAGGACCTGGAATTCGCGCTGCATGTCGAACCGGCCCCGGCGGCCATGGCCGATCCGGATCTGCAGGTCGCCGCGGCCACGCTCAATGCCGGCATCGAACGCATCGCCCGCCGCGACCCGTCGCAGTACCAGTGGACCTACAAACGCTACACGCTGCGCCCCCCCGGCAGCGGCGAGAAAGACCCGTACGCCACCGCCAGACACCCGCACTGACGCGTTGCCAGCAACACTGCGTCGCCCGACCGCGCCGATTGAATCCCCGGCCGGCGACCCCCATTAGGTTTCCGATGAGCGCCCTGCCCTCCCCTGCAACTTCATCCGCCGGTTTCCCCCAGACTGCGGCCATCCACTGCGAACGGGCAGCGGCCGAGCTTCGCGCCGGGCGTCCCCTGGTGATCGTCGATGGCGACCGGCGCAGTGCCGTCATCGCCTTGGACAGCGCCACCGCTGCCAGCTTCAGCGCCTTCGCCGATGCCGCGGACCAGCGGCACTACCTGTTCCTGACTCGCCCGCGCGCGCAGACGCTGGGAATCGCCGCCGAACACGGCATCCGCATCCCGCTGGCCGGCCTGACATTCGACAGCCTGCCGGCGCTGGCCTACCTG
>NZ_BAZI01000189.1 GCF_001310775.1 Stenotrophomonas pictorum JCM 9942 | reverse complement strand
ATTCGTTCCTGACCCGGCTGGGCCGCAAGATCCGCCCGCATGTTGTCGGGCAGCTGATCGTCGCGGTCTCCGCGCCGCCTCGCAGTGCGGCGGCGCACGCGGGCCGCGCTCCGGCATAATCGCCGCATGAGCGTCCTGCGTTTTGACAATGTCACTAAACACTATGCCGGTGGCCATCCGGCGCTGGTGGATGTCAGCTTCGAGGTGGCCGCCGGCGAAATGCTGTTCGTCACCGGGCATTCGGGGGCAGGCAAAAGCACCCTGCTCAAGCTGATCCACCTGAGCGAGCGCCCCACGCGCGGCGCGGTTTTGTTCGCTGAGCGCAATCTGCTGAAGGTGCGCGGCGGCAAGGTCGCCCTGCACCGGCGCCAGGTCGGCGCGGTCTATCAGGATCACCGCCTGCTGACCGACCGCAGCGTCGGCGAGAACGTCGCCTTGCCGTTGATCCTGCGCGGTGATCGTCGCGCCGATGCGGACAAGCGCGTGCGCTCGGTGCTGGAGCGGATGGGCCTGGGGCATCGCGAGAAGGCCCTGCCCACGCAGCTGTCGGCCGGTGAGCAACAGCGCGTGGGCATCGCCCGCGCGATCGTGGCCGAACCCAGGCTGCTGGTGGCCGATGAGCCGACCGGCAATCTGGATCCGGCACTGGCGGCGGAAATCATGACCTTGTTCGCCGAACTGCCGGCGCGTGGCACCAGCGTGCTGGTGGTCAGCCATGACCTGGCCCTGCTCAAACAGATGCGCAAGCGCGTGTTGATCCTCGATCACGGCCGTCTGGTCGATGACATTTCGCCGCAGGACCTGGCCGAATGAGCGTACGTACCCCCAACAAGCCCGCCAACAGCGCAGTGGCCGCGCCCTCGCGGCTGGGGATCTGGATCAGCCATCACCTGCACAGTGTGGTGTTCAGCCTCGGCCGTGCACTGCGCAAGCCATGGGCGACCCTGCTGACGGTGGCGGTCATGGCGCTGGCATTGGCATTGCCGCTGGGCCTGTCCATCGCCCTGGACAACCTCAAGCATTTTTCCGGCAGCGTGCAGCAGTCGCGCGACATCAACCTGTTCCTGAAGCCGGATCTGGATGCAGCCGCCACGCAGGCCGTGGTGCAGTCGCTGCGCGGCCGCGCCGATGTGGCGCAGGTGGTGGTGCGTTCGCCCGATGAAGGATTGGCCGAGCTGCGCCACAGCGCCGGGCTGGGCGAGGCGATCGATGCGCTGGGCGACAATCCGTTGCCGACCTTGCTGATCGTCACCCCCGCCCATGGCGATGATGCAGCGTTGGCCAAGTCACTGGAGGCGCTGCCGCAGGCCGATCTGGTCCAACACGATGCACTGTGGCGGCAACGGCTGGACGGCTGGCTGGACTTCGGCGCGCGGCTGGTGCAGGTGCTGTCGCTGTTGCTCGGGCTGGGCGCGGCGCTGGTGGTCGGCAATACCGTGCGGCTGGATATCCAGGCCCGCCGCGAGGAGATCGGCGTGCTGCAGCTGCTCGGCGCCAGTGACGGCTTCATCCGCCGCCCGTTTGTCTATCTGGGCGCGTGGTACGGACTGGGTGCCGGGCTGGTCGCGCTGGCGTTGATCGGCGTCTGCGGGCTGGCGCTGCGGCCGCCGCTGGCCGCGCTTTCTCAAAGTTATGGCAGCCCGTTCGTGCTGCATGGGCTGGATCTGTTCCATTCGGTGATGGTGCTGGTGGCGACGACGATCCTGGGTTGGCTGGGGGCATGGCTGGTGACCGGCCACTTCCTCAGGCAGACTCGCCCGACCGAGACCTGAGGCCCGCATGCGAGCGCAAGAACTTAAACATCTGATCAGTGACGCCCCGCGGGTGATGGTGGTCGATGGTTCCAAGCTGGTCCGCCGGCTGATTTCCGATGTGCTCAAGCGCGAGCTGCCGGATGTGGATGTCATCGGCTGCGCGAGCATCGCCGAGGCCCGCGAGGCATTGGCCGCCGGCCCGGTGCATCTGGTCACCACGTCGCTGGCGTTGCCCGATGGCGATGGCCTGGCGTTGGCGCGCAGCGTGCGCGAAACCGCGGGGCAGGCGTATGTGCCGGTGATCGTGGTCTCCGGCGATGCCCAGCAGCATCTGGAACAGCGCCGTTTCACCGAGTTCGTCACCGACTATTTCGACAAATCGCTGGGCCACGAGGCATTGGCGACCTTCATCCGCGGCTATGTGCAGCCTGAGCCGGTGCCCGGCGCCACTGTGCTGTACGTGGAAGACAGCCGGGTGGTGGCCGAGGCGACCAAGCGCATGCTCGAACGCCACGACCTGCAGGTGGTGCATGTGCTTACCGCCGAGGACGCGTTCTCGCTGCTGACGGCCGAATCGCTGGGCCGCACCGTGCGTCGCATCGACCTGGTGCTGACCGACGTCACCCTCAAGGGCGAGCTCAACGGGGGCGACGTGGTCGAGCGCATCCGCGTCGATTTCGGCTATGGCAAGCGCCGTCTGCCGGTGCTGGTGATGACCGGCGACAGCAATCCGCACAACCAGTCGGCGCTGCTGCAGTCCGGTGCCAATGATCTGGTGCAGAAACCGGTGGAAGAACGCCTGCTGGTGACCAAGGTGCTGTTCCAGCTGCGACTGGCACGGCTTTCCCAGCCGGTCGTGGTGCTGTGAGCGAAGCGGCATCTGCGCCGATCCAGCTTGAATCCAGCTGGAAGGCCAGGATCGGCGACTGGCTGCTGCGCCCGGACATGCGCGAGCTGGCCGCGTTCCTGCGCCAGCGCAAGGCCGCCGGCGCGCAGGTGTTTCCTCCCGGGCCGCAGATCTTTGCCGCGTTCGAGGCCACGCCGTTCGAGCAGGTCAAGGTGGTGGTGCTGGGCCAGGACCCGTATCACGGCTATGGCCAGGCCCATGGCCTGAGCTTTTCGGTGCCGCCGGGCGTGCCGGTGCCGCCCTCGCTGCTCAACATCTATAAAGAGATCGAGGCCGATCTGGGCATTCCGCGCCCGGACCACGGCTGTCTGCTGCCGTGGGCGCGCCAGGGCGTGCTGCTGCTCAACGCCGTGCTCACGGTGGAAGAGGGCAAGGCCGGCGCGCACCAGGGCCGCGGCTGGGAAGGATTCACCGATCACGTGGTGGATGTGCTCAACCGCGAGCGCGAGGGGCTGGTATTCCTGCTGTGGGGCGCCTACGCCCAGCAGAAGGGCAAGGTCATCGACACCCGCCGCCACCGCGTGCTCAAGGCGCCGCATCCGTCGCCGTTGTCGGCGCATCGCGGCTTCCTCGGCTGCCGTCACTTCTCCCAGGCCAATGACTACCTGCAGCGGCGCGGGCTGGGCCCGGTCGACTGGGGTCTGCCATCGCGCCAGGTGCTGGAAGCCGGGTTCACTGCTGTCTGAATCTCCTTGATGCCTGTCATATCGCGGTGGCGTTGGCTTTGCTACGGTAGGACCTGTTGGAATGCTCCTGCGTCGCGGTCGCCCATTCAGCTTTTACTGTGAGTTTTGCGACAAAAACAGAACGCTGGAACTTTTTCTGTACTCAGCAGTCCAATAGTCCGACTGCTAAGATGAGGTCCTATGAGCCAGAACACCTCTACTGCCCTTGTGGCAAACAATCTCCCGATTCCCAGTGCGCTCGGTTCGCTGGACGCCTACATCGGTGCCGTGCACCAGATTCCGGTGCTGTCGGTCGATGACGAGCAGGAACTGGCGCGTCGTTTCCGTGATGCGCAGGATCTGGACGCCGCCCGCGAACTGGTGCATTCGCACCTGCGTTTCGTCGTGCACGTGGCCCGTGGCTACAACGGTTACGGCCTGCAGCTGGGTGATCTGATCCAGGAAGGCAACATCGGCCTGATGAAGGCGGTGAAGCGTTTCGACCCGGACATGGGTGTGCGGCTGGTGTCCTTCGCCGTGCATTGGATCCGTGCCGAGATGCACGAGTTCATCCTCAAGAACTGGCGCATCGTGAAGGTCGCCACGACCAAGGCGCAGCGCAAGCTGTTCTTCAACCTGCGCAAGTCCAAGACCCGTCTGGGCTGGTTGAACGCGGCTGAAGTCAGCGCCGTGGCCAAGGACCTGAACGTGTCCGAGCGCGAAGTGATGGAGATGGAATCGCGTCTGTCCGGCCGTGACATCGGTTTCGATGCCCCCACGGATGATGACAATGACCACGCGCCGCCGTCGCCAGCAGCCTATCTGGTGGCACGCGAGGAAGATCCGTCGCAGGCCTATGAGCGCGAGGACAGCGAAGACAACCAGATGCAGCTGTTGCGCGAAGGCCTGTCCAAGCTGGATGAGCGTTCGCGTGACATCATCGCCCGCCGTTGGCTCGATGCCGACTGCAAGGTGACGCTGCAGGAGCTGGCCGACGAATACGGCGTGTCGGCTGAACGCATCCGCCAGATCGAGGCCAATGCGCTGAAGAAGATGAAGGCGCTGTTCGCCGCCTGAGCGGAGCGATATCGGCGTGACAAGGCAAAGGCCCGGGATTCCGGGCCTTTGCCGTTTCCGCCGGTTGTGAGCCGCATGCCGATGCCCGCGGTTTACGGCGGCGCATCGGTATGCGGCCGATCGCCGGCATGCATCCCGGCGAACGGCGGTGTGGCTTCATCTCCGGCACCGCTGTCGGCATCGCCGAAGATGATCCGTGCGCCGCGCTGGTAGCTCCAGTACGCCACCGCCCAGTTCAGCAGCACCACCAGCCGGTTGCGGAAGCCGATCAGGAACACCACGTGCGCCGCCAGCCAGAACCACCACGCCAGCACGCCCGACAGCTGCAGCCGGCCCAGATGCACGATGGCGGCCATGCGCCCGATCGTGGCGAGGTTGCCTTGGTCGCGGTAGTGGAAAGGCGCCGGTGCCGGCGCATGGCGCAGTCGCGCCTGGATGACCGTGGCCAGGTAGCTGCCCATCTGCTTGGCCGCCGGTGCCACGCCCGGAACCGGACGGCCATCGTCTTGCTGAATTGCCGCCAGATCCCCGGCGACGAAGATCTCCGGATGGCCGGGGACGGTCAGGTCCGGCTGCACCCGTACGCGCCCGGCGCGGTCCAGCGCTACCTCCAGGGTCCGTGCCAGCGGCGAGGCGGCCACGCCGGCGGCCCAGACTACCGTGCGGGCCGGAATATGGGTGTCGCCCCACGTGAAGCCGTGGTCATCGATTGAGGTGACGGCGGCGCCGGTGAGCACCTCCACGCCGAGTTTCTCCAGCTGCCGCCGCGCCTTGAGCGAGAGCGGCTCCGGAAAGCTGGACAGCACCCGTGGCCCGGCTTCGACCAGCCGGACCTTGGCCGCGGCCGGATCGATGTGGCGGAACTCGTTTTTCAGGGTGTGGCGGGCGATCTCGGCCAGGGTGCCGGCCAGCTCGACGCCGGTGGGGCCGCCGCCGACGATGGCGAAACTCAGCCAGGCGGCTTTGCGCGCCGGGTCCGGTTCGGCCTCGGCACGTTCGAAGGCCAGCAGCAGTTTGCGGCGCAGCGCCAGCGCGTCGTCGAGGGTCTTCAGTC
>NZ_BAZI01000188.1 GCF_001310775.1 Stenotrophomonas pictorum JCM 9942 | reverse complement strand
GGCGGTGTCCAGATGCTCGAGGCCACCGGTTGCCCGGCGCGCGCGCTCAACCATGCGGCGACCTTGTCCGGGTGGGACTGCACCAGCGGCAGCAACTGGCTGAAGGTGCCCACCAGCAACGCCACGCACACCAGCGCCAGCGCCAGCGCGTACAGCACATGGCGTCGCAACCGACGCAGACGGTGGCGCAACAGCGTGGTCATCAGGCCACGCCGTCCTCCTCGACGGGGATCAGGACTATGTCAGAGCAACACGACATCGAACTGTTCCTGCAGGTACTGGTCATCGGCTTGGAAGCGGATGCTCTTGCCAAGGAACTCCTCCAGCTCGGCCACCGCCGCGGACTCCTCATCGGTGATGCGCGCCACCACTTTGCTGGAGGCGATCACCAGCAGTCGCGCGGCCTCGAACAGGCGCACGGCACGGGTGATCTCGCGGAAGATCTCGTAGGTCACCGTTTCGGTGGTCTTGATGCTGCCGCGACCGTTGCACTGCGGACAGGTCTCCGACAGCTGGCGCTCCAGGCTTTCCACCGTACGCTTGCGGGTCATTTCCACCAGACCCAGCGGCGAGAAGTCGTAGACGGTGGTCTTGGCATGGTCACGGGCCAGCGCCTTTTCCAGCGTGCGCAGCACCTGGCGGCGGTGCTCGGCGTCATCCATGTCGATGAAATCGATGATGATGATGCCGCCCAGGTTGCGCAGCCGCAGCTGTCGCGCCACTGCCTGCGCCGCCTCCAGATTGGTGCGGAACACGGTTTCTTCCAGGTTGCGCTGGCCGACGAAGGAACCGGTGTTCACATCGATCGTGGTCATCGCCTCGGTCTGGTCGATCACCAGATAGCCGCCGGATTTGAGCGGCACCTGCTTGTCCAGCGCGCGGCCGATCTCGTCCTCGACCCCGAACATGTCGAAGATCGGGCGATCGCCGGCGTACAGCTCCAGCTTCTCGCCGAGCACCGGCATGTACTTGGCCACGAACGCCTGCAACTGGGCGAAGGTTTCCTTGGAATCGACCTTGACCTTGTCCACATCCTTGCGAATCAGGTCGCGTACCGAGCGCAGTGGCAGGCTCAGGTCTTCATAGATGGTGCTGCAGGACGGCACTTCGCGACCGCGCCGCTCGACCACCGCCCAAACCCGCGAAAGATAGGAAATATCTTCAGCCAGCGCCTCGGCCGGCTGGCCTTCGGCATTGGTACGCACGATATAGCCGTAGCCGCCGTGCTGGGCGGAGATCTCGGTGACCAGTGATTTCAGGCGTGCGCGCTCGGCGTCATCCTCGATGCGGGCGGACACGCCCACCATCTTGGACTGCGGCAGCAGCACCAGGTAGCGCGAGGGAATGCTGATCTGGGTCGTCAGGCGCGCGCCTTTGGTGCCGATCGGGTCCTTGACCACCTGCACCACGATATCCTGGCCGTCACGCAGCAATTCCACGATCGGCACCGAGGACGGCAGCGGCAGAGTGGGGGTGGTTTCCTCGGTATCGGCGGTGACCGGCGCCGGTCGCACCACGTCATTGGCGTGCAGGAAGGCCGCGCGCTCCAGGCCAATCTCGACGAAGGCGGCCTGCATGCCGGGCATCACCCGCTGCACCTTGCCCTTGTAGATGTTGCCGACCACACCACGGCGCCAGCCGCGCTCGATGTGCAGCTCCTGCAGCATGCCGTTCTCGATCACCGCCACGCGGGTTTCGCGCGGGGTGACATTGACCAGAATCTCTTCGGACACGTCCTTCATTCCCCCTTGTCCATGGAATCGTCCGCCCCTGCGCCGAATTCGCGCAGCAGCTCCCCTGTCTGTTGCAATGGCAAGCCCATCACGCCGGAATAGCTGCCGGCCAGATGGCTGATGAAGCGCTCGGCGCCGCCCTGGATCGCGTAACCGCCGGCCTTACCCATCGGCTCGCCACTGGCCACGTAGCCGGCGATCTGCGCCGCGCTCATGGCCGCGAACGTCACCTCTGAACTCACCAGCTGGACCCGCTCGCGCCCGTGGGCGACCAGCGCCACCGCGGTCATCACCCGGTGCGTGCGCCCGGCCAGGGACGCCAGCATCGCTGCCGCATCCGCCGCATCCACCGGCTTGCCGTAGACCCGGTCGCCCAGTACCACCTCGGTGTCCGAGCCCAGCACGACCGCATCCGTATCCTGCGCAACCAGCGCCAGACCGGCGCGCGCCTTGTCCAGCGCCACCCGCCGCACGTAGCTTCGGGGGTCTCGTCCGCGCCGCGGACTTCCGGCACCTCCAGATCCAGCGCCCGGAAAGGCACGTCAAGCCGCGACAGGAGTTCGTTTCTGCGGGGGGAGCGGGAGGCAAGATAGAGCATCGAAGAAGGATAACCTGCGCGGCCTGACTGAATGATCGGCGAAGCAAGGAAAGCCATCCAAACCCCGACACGGCTCACTACCCGTTCATCGCCCTGCGTTCACCTTTCCGGTCCAATCCAAGGAGGATCACCATGCGCCACACCGCCCTCGCGCCACTGCTGCTGTCCCTGTCACTTGCCCTGGGAGCTTCGATGTCCGCCCATGCCCAAACCGTGCCCACCGTGGTGGCCAGCGATGCCACCTTGCTGAACATCTCCGCCCAGGCCGAAGCGCGCCGGGTGCCGGACGTGGCCACGCTGTCGGCCGGCGTGGTCACCCAGGCCGCCGACGGCAACACCGCCATGCGCGAGAACGCGCTGCAGATGGACAAGGTGATGGCTGCGATCAAGGCGGCCGGCATCGCCGAGCGCGATATCCAGACCAGCGGCATCAACCTCAGCCCGCAGTACCGCTACACCGAGAACGAAGCACCGAAGATCACCGGTTACCAGGCCAACAACACGGTCAGCCTGAAGGTGCGTGACATCACCAAACTGGGCAAGGTGCTCGACAGCCTGGCCGCCCAGGGGGCAAACCAGATCAACGGCCCCAGCTTCGAAATCGACCAGCCCGAGCCGGTCTATGACGAAGCCCGCCTGGCCGCCCTGAAAAAGGCACAGGCCCGCGCCGAGACCTATGCCAAGTCGCTGGGCCTGCGCGTGCGCCGCATCGTCAGCATCTCCGAGGGCAGCCAGGGCGGCTTCCGGCCCATGCCGATGATGGCCATGGCCGCTGGCCGCAGCGCCAAGGCCGAGATGGATACCGCCGTGTCGCCGGGTGAAACCACGGTCTCGGTGAATCTGGATGTGGTGTTCGAACTGGGACGCTGATCGGCACCCGGCGCATCACCAACAACGGCGCCTACGGGCGCCGTTGTTGTGTGCGAGGCCGGCAAGCGCCATGCGTATATGTGCCACGGGCACCCGTCCGCATGCGAGGACGAAGCTGTCCGGCGCTTAACCGCAAACAGCGGCCCCTCTTGCCGGTTTGCGCATTTGCGGGCGCACTGCAGCTGCAGACAGGGAGCCTGCAGCTCCGTCCTGCATCACCGCGCGTTGTTATCCGTCACACGCCCACGCATGGAGGTGGAACATGGTCCGCACGCAGCACCGCGTCACGTCAGTCCATTTCGAACCGTCACGCATACTCGCCTACAGCACCGCCATCGCATTGCATGGATTGGCCCTGGGGTTGCTGCTGATTCCCCTGTCACAGGCGCCCATCCGTACCATTGCGGTGCCGGAACCGCGCTGGCAGATATCCGAAGCCAAACCGGTACAACCACCGCCCCCGCCGCTGCCCCCGGAAAAGCTGGTCAAGGTCACCTCGTCACCCGCGCCCCCACGTCAACCGGCGTTACCCACACCCGTGGAAACCTCGCCGATGCCGGTATTCGCCACCGAGGCGGTGATCGCACCACTGGCAGATATCGCACCGCCCATCGCCGACGTTCCGGCGACGGAGGTGACCGGCACCGGAATGCCACTGGAAGGCGTGCAGCTGCGCTACCGGAACGCGCCTGCGCCCGCCTATCCACGCGATGCCCTGATGGCCAATGCACAGGGCACGGTGGTGCTACGGGTGCTGGTCGGCGAGGACGGTGTACCGCTGGAGGTAAGCATCGAACGCAGCAGCGGCCATCGCAGTCTCGACAACGCCGCCCGCAGCCAGGTGCTGCGCCGCTGGAAGTTTCAACCGGCCACCGATGGCGGTCAGCCGGTGAAGGCCTACGGACTGATCCCGGTGGATTTCAAGCTGGGTTGAAAACACGGCAGCGCCTGCACCCGGAAAAGCCCAAAGAAAAAGCCGCGATCGCTCGCGGCTTTTTCTTTGAATCCTGGCGCCCGAAGTTGGACTCGAACCAACGACCCCTGATTAACAGTCAAGTGCTCTAACCGGCTGAGCTATTCGGGCGGAGACGCGCATTCTATAGGGTAATCACGCGCGATGGTAGGGGTGATTTGCGATCATCGCCGCTGCGCGGTACAGCTGCTCGGCCACCACCAGTCGAACGAGCATATGCGGCAAAGTCAGCGGACCGATGGACCAGGTTTCATCGGCCGTTGCCGAGACCTCGGCGGCATGTCCTTCCGGGCCACCGATAAGAAATGCGAGATCCCGGCCCTGCGAGCGCCAATGCTCCAGCCGCTGCGCCAACTGCTCGGAGCTGAGCTGGCGTCCGGGCACATCCAGCGCCACCACATAAGGATTCTTCGGCAATGCGGCCAGCACCCGCTTGCCCTCTTCCTCGATCGCCCGCTTCGGATCGCGGCCCTTGCCGCGCAGACCCGGCTCGATCTCCACCAGCTCCAGTGGCAGCCAATGCGAAAGCCGCTTCTGGTATTCGGCAAATCCCTGCGCCACCCAGCCGGGCGCGCGCTCGCCGGTGGCGATCAATCTGGCTTTCATGGGGCGATGGTCTCCCGGATCACGTTGCACTGCCTGAAACAAGGACGGCGCCCTGCGGCGCCGTCACACGACTCTGCGCTGCCGGCTCAGCCCGCAGCGTATTCGTCATCCTGCGCGGCAACCGGCGGCTGGTCGCCCACCGTCCACAGGCGCTCCAGCGCATAGAACTCGCGCACGCGCGGCAGCATGACGTGGACGATCACATCGCCCAGGTCGACCAGCACCCACTCGGCCTCGCGCTCACCTTCCACGCCCAGCGGCATCACGCCCAGGTTCTTGGCAAAGCGCACCACTTCATCGCCAATGGATTTGACGTGACGGGTGGAGGTGCCGGAAACAACGACCAGGTAATCGGCGACGCTGGAACGGCCGCGGACGTCGATCTCGACCGCATCCCGGGCTTTCATTTCCTCCAGCGCCGAATGCACGCAGGCCAGCAGGGCCGAAACGGAGGGCGGGGGGCTGGGCAACTGGGTTTTGATGACTTGGGCTTCGGTGGTCAAAGCGGCATAACTCGATGAATAAGGCGGTGATTATAGAGAACCCGGCTGCTGCCGGCATTCACGAATCGGACTGGCATCCGTACAGGCGGTTTTCGACGATGAAATCAGCCACGCGCGCGGGCACCAGTTCCCGCCACGCCCCGCCATCTGCGATCAGGCCGCGCACCACGGTGGCCGACTCGGACTGCAACG
>NZ_BAZI01000187.1 GCF_001310775.1 Stenotrophomonas pictorum JCM 9942 | reverse complement strand
AGTAAAGACCCTGGCGATGACCTACTCTCGCAAGGCTTAAGCCTCACTACCATCGGCGCAGCTACGTTTCACTTCCGAGTTCGGGATGGGATCGGGTGGTTCCATAGCGCTAATTTCACCAGGGAGACAGTTGGAGCGTCGCCGGCTTTTCATTCGAGCAACCGGGAGTGATCCCTTGGTTACTTGAGTAAAAAGCGCATAAAGGCGCTCAGTCTCACGTTTGGTCTTGTGACGTAGCGTGCACTTGGATCTATCGACATGTCATGTCGGCCAAGGCAACTTGAGGTTATATGGTCAAGCCACACGGATCATTAGTATCAGTTAGCTCAATACATTGCTGTACTTACACACCTGACCTATCAACCACATAGTCTATATGGTTCCTTTAGGGGGCTTGTGCCCCGGGAAGTCTCATCTTGAGGCACGCTTCCCGCTTAGATGCTTTCAGCGGTTATCGTTTCCGAACATAGCTACCCGGCAATGCCACTGGCGTGACAACCGGAACACCAGGGGTTCGTCCACTCCGGTCCTCTCGTACTAGGAGCAGCCCCTCTCAAACTTCCAACGCCCATGGCAGATAGGGACCGAACTGTCTCACGACGTTCTGAACCCAGCTCGCGTACCACTTTAAATGGCGAACAGCCATACCCTTGGGACCGACTACAGCCCCAGGATGTGATGAGCCGACATCGAGGTGCCAAACACCGCCGTCGATATGAACTCTTGGGCGGTATCAGCCTGTTATCCCCGGAGTACCTTTTATCCGTTGAGCGATGGCCCTTCCATACAGAACCACCGGATCACTAAGTCCTAGTTTCCTACCTGCTTGATCCGTCGATCTTGCAGTCAAGCACGCTTATGCCTTTGCACACAGTGCGCGATGTCCGACCGCGCTGAGCGTACCTTCGAGCTCCTCCGTTACTCTTTAGGAGGAGACCGCCCCAGTCAAACTACCCACCATACACGGTCCCCGATCCGGATTACGGACCTAGGTTAGAACGTCAAGCACGACAGGGTGGTATTTCAAGGATGGCTCCACTGCAGCTAGCGCCACAGTTTCATAGCCTCCCACCTATCCTACACAGACGAACTCAACGTTCAGTGTAAAGCTATAGTAAAGGTTCACGGGGTCTTTCCGTCTTGCCACGGGAACGCTGCATCTTCACAGCGATTTCAATTTCACTGAGTCTCGGGTGGAGACAGCGCCGCCATCGTTACGCCATTCGTGCAGGTCGGAACTTACCCGACAAGGAATTTCGCTACCTTAGGACCGTTATAGTTACGGCCGCCGTTTACTGGGGCTTCGATCAAGAGCTTCGCCTTGCGGCTGACCCCATCAATTAACCTTCCAGCACCGGGCAGGCGTCACACCCTATACGTCCACTTTCGTGTTTGCAGAGTGCTGTGTTTTTGATAAACAGTCGCAGCGGCCTGGTTACTTCGGCCATCGTCAGCTTTAGATCGCATGATCCACCGACAATGGCGCACCTTCTCCCGAAGTTACGGTGCCATGTTGCCTAGTTCCTTCACCCGAGTTCTCTCAAGCGCCTGAGAATTCTCATCCTACCCACCTGTGTCGGTTTACGGTACGGTCTGCGTAAGCTGAAGCTTAGGAGCTTTTCCTGGAAGCGTGGTATCAGTGACTTTGTCATAAAGACTCGTCTCGGTGCTCGGTCTTAAAGGATCCCGGATTTGCCAAAGATCCAAACCTACCGCCTTTCCCCAGGACAACCAACGCCTGGTACACCTAACCTTCTCCGTCCCTCCATCGCACTTACGCGAGGTGCAGGAATATTAACCTGCTTCCCATCGACTACGCATTTCTGCCTCGCCTTAGGGGCCGACTCACCCTGCGCCGATTAACGTTGCGCAAGGAAACCTTGGGCTTTCGGCGTGCGGGTTTTTCACCCGCATTATCGTTACTCATGTCAGCATTCGCACTTCCGATACCTCCAGCAAGCTTCTCAACTCACCTTCACAGGCTTACGGAACGCTCCTCTACCGCGCATAACAAAGTTATGCACCCCAAGCTTCGGTTCTGTGCTTAGCCCCGTTAAATCTTCCCCGCAGACCGACTCGACCAGTGAGCTATTACGCTTTCTTTAAAGGGTGGCTGCTTCTAAGCCAACCTCCTGGCTGTCTGTGCCTTTCCACATGGTTTTCCACTTAGCACAAAATTTGGGACCTTAGCTGTGGGTCTGGGTTGTTTCCCTTTTCACGACGGACGTTAGCACCCGCCGTGTGTCTCCCATACAGTCCGTCTCGGTATTCGGAGTTTGCAATGGTTTGGTAAGTCGCGATGACCCCCTAGCCATAACAGTGCTCTACCCCCGAGAGGATACATATGAGGCGCTACCTAAATAGCTTTCGAGGAGAACCAGCTATCTCCGGGTTCGATTAGCTTTTCACTCCTAATCACACCTCATCCCCTACCTTTGCAACGGGAGTGGGTTCGGGCCTCCAGTGCGTGTTACCGCACCTTCACCCTGGGCATGACTAGATCACCCGGTTTCGGGTCTACTGCCCGCGACTATGCGCCCTTATCAGACTCGGTTTCCCTTCGCCTCCCCTATACGGTTAAGCTTGCCACGAACAGTAAGTCGCTGACCCATTATACAAAAGGTACGCAGTCACTCTTTCGAGCTCCTACTGCTTGTACGCACACGGTTTCAGGATCTATTTCACTCCCCTCTCCGGGGTTCTTTTCGCCTTTCCCTCACGGTACTGGTTCACTATCGGTCGGTCAGTAGTATTTAGCCTTGGAGGATGGTCCCCCCATATTCAGACAGGGTTTCACGTGCCCCGCCCTACTCGTCTTCACTGGAATGGCCCTTTCAAATACAGGGCTATCACCTTCTATGGCCGGCTTTTCCAAACCGTTTTTCTAGAACCATACCAGCTTAAGGGCTGTTCCCCGTTCGCTCGTCGCTACTCAGGGAATCTCGGTTGATTTCTTTTCCTCTGGTTACTTAGATATTTCAGTTCACCAGGTTCGCTTTGCATGGCTATGTATTCACCATGCAATACCGCCGGAGCGGTGGGTTTCCCCATTCGGACATTGCGGGATCAATGCTTGTTGCCAGCTCCCCCACACTTTTCGCAGGCTGCCACGTCCTTCATCGCCTCTGACCGCCAAGGCATCCACCGTGTGCGCTTATTCGCTTGACCATATAACCGCAAGTTGCCTTGGGTTATACATATGACCCGGGGGTACAAAGCCCGGATACGAATATAACGACTCAATTAATAAGAAGACATTTAAGTCTTCCGCCTTAGCCTCACGACACGTCAAGATAGATAATCTCAAACGCTCGCTACGTCACAAGTTTTAAAAGAACAGATACCAGCCACAATGCTGATGTCTATAAATTCTTAGTATGCGTCATACATTCAGAGTGGTGGGTCTGGGAGGACTCGAACCACCGACCTCACCCTTATCAGGGGTGCGCTCTAACCACCTGAGCTACAGACCCAATGTTCTGTCATAGCTTCAGTATGGTGGAGCCTGTCGGGATCGAACCGACGACCCCCTGCTTGCAAAGCAGGTGCTCTCCCAGCTGAGCTAAGGCCCCGTAATGGGACTTTCCACGCCGGCCTGTGCCGATGCGGATCTCTGAATGCAGGTTTCTTGTGAGGACGCCTGACAGGCGATGCTGTCATGCTCAAAAGGAGGTGATCCAGCCGCACCTTCCGATACGGCTACCTTGTTACGACTTCACCCCAGTCATCGGCCACACCGTGGCAAGCGCCCTCCCGAAGGTTAAGCTACCTGCTTCTGGTGCAACAAACTCCCATGGTGTGACGGGCGGTGTGTACAAGGCCCGGGAACGTATTCACCGCAGCAATGCTGATCTGCGATTACTAGCGATTCCGACTTCATGGAGTCGAGTTGCAGACTCCAATCCGGACTGAGATAGGGTTTCTGGGATTGGCTTACCGTCGCCGGCTTGCAGCCTCTGTCCCTACCATTGTAGTACGTGTGTAGCCCTGGCCGTAAGGGCCATGATGACTTGACGTCATCCCCACCTTCCTCCGGTTTGTCACCGGCGGTCTCCTTAGAGTTCCCACCATTACGTGCTGGCAACTAAGGACAAGGGTTGCGCTCGTTGCGGGACTTAACCCAACATCTCACGACACGAGCTGACGACAGCCATGCAGCACCTGTGTTCGCGTTCCCGAAGGCACCAATCCATCTCTGGAAAGTTCGCGACATGTCAAGGCCAGGTAAGGTTCTTCGCGTTGCATCGAATTAAACCACATACTCCACCGCTTGTGCGGGCCCCCGTCAATTCCTTTGAGTTTCAGTCTTGCGACCGTACTCCCCAGGCGGCGAACTTAACGCGTTAGCTTCGATACTGCGTGCCAAATTGCACCCAACATCCAGTTCGCATCGTTTAGGGCGTGGACTACCAGGGTATCTAATCCTGTTTGCTCCCCACGCTTTCGTGCCTCAGTGTCAGTGTTGGCCCAGGCAGTCGCCTTCGCCACGGATGTTCCTCCTGATCTCTACGCATTTCACTGCTACACCAGGAATTCCACTACCCTCTGCCACACTCTAGTCGCCCAGTTTCCATCGCAATTCCCAGGTTGAGCCCAGGCTTTCACGACAGACTTAAACAACCACCTACGCACGCTTTACGCCCAGTAATTCCGAGTAACGCTTGCACCCTTCGTATTACCGCGGCTGCTGGCACGAAGTTAGCCGGTGCTTATTCTTTGGGTACCGTCAGAACAACCGGGTATTAACCGGCTGCTTTTCTTTCCCAACAAAAGGGCTTTACAACCCGAAGGCCTTCTTCACCCACGCGGTATGGCTGGATCAGGCTTGCGCCCATTGTCCAATATTCCCCACTGCTGCCTCCCGTAGGAGTCTGGACCGTGTCTCAGTTCCAGTGTGCTGATCATCCTCTCAGACCAGCTACCGATCGTCGCCTTGGTGGGCTCTTACCCCGCCAACTAGCTAATCGGACATCGGCTCATTTATCCGCGCCAGGCCCGAAGGTCCCCGGCTTTCCCCCGTAGGGCGTATGCGGTATTAGCGTAAGTTTCCCTACGTTATCCCCCACGAAAAAGTAGATTCCGATGTATTCCTCACCCGTCCGCCACTCGCCACCCGTAAGAGCAAGCTCTTACTGTGCTGCCGTTCGACTTGCATGTGTTAGGCCTACCGCCAGCGTTCACTCTGAGCCAGGATCAAACTCTTCACTTAAAATTACATGTCCGAAGACAAATTACTTTAGCTGCAGAAATTCAACCACTGGCAACGTTTCGCTTGCATTAAAACAATTGAATCATTGCTTGATTAAACGTCTGCAAGATGGACAGTCATCCACTCCTGCAGGCGCCCTCACAAGATACCTGCGCATACTTTCAAAGAACTTCGAATCAGGCCTCAGCGCCATCTTCGTAGGCTGCGACGTTTCCGTCGTAGCGAGCCGCCCATTATAGCCGGCTTTTCTGCCTCGTCAACACCTTTTTTCGAGGCGGTTGA
>NZ_BAZI01000186.1 GCF_001310775.1 Stenotrophomonas pictorum JCM 9942 | reverse complement strand
CGCCCTGCGCGCACAGCGCCTTGGCCGCGCGCAGCTGCCATGCCCGCTCCAGCTGCGCCAGCTGCCAGGGATCGTTTGCCCCCTCCGCTTCCTGGGCATCGGCCACCCGCACCATCTCCGCGGCGGTGTACTCGGCTGCGGCGAAGGCGAACACGTCGGTCAGGTAGTACTCGCCTTGCGCGTTGGCGTTGGACAGCGCGCCCAGCCATCGCCGCAACGCGGTGGATTCGGCGGTGATGATGCCGGTGTTGACCGTCGAAATCCGCTGCTGCTCGTGGTCGGCATCCTTCTGCTCGACGATGGCCGCGACCTTGCCTTCGGCATCGCGCACGATGCGGCCGTAACCGGTGGGATCCTCCAGTTCGGCCACCAGCACCGCCAGTCGCGGCGCGCCGCCCAGCAGCGCCCTGAGGGTATCGGCGCGCATCAACGGCACATCGCCGTACAGCACCAGCACTTGCGCGGTGTCGGGAACCTCCGGCATCGCCTGCCGCACCGCATGGCCGGTGCCCAGCTGCTGGCGCTGCTCGGACCAGATCAGGTCATCCTGGTCGGCAAACGCCGCACGTACCGCCTCACCGCCATGGCCATAGACCACATGGATGCCGGCCGGCTGCAACTGCCGCGCGGTGTCGATCACGTGTGCCAGCATCGGTCGCCCGGCAATGGGCTGCAGCACCTTGGGCAGAACCGACTTCATACGCTTGCCGGCACCGGCGGCGAGGATGATGACGTGCAGCGGCTGGGTCATGCGGACAACTTCCTTGAAAGATGCTCGGATTCTAAGCCTGCGCTGGTTAGCATTACAGGCAAAAGGGAAAACGCACCGCTGATGAGTCTGTTCCGTCAAAGCAGCCAGTACATCGCTATCGGGCTATTGCAGCTGTTGCTGGACTGGGGGGTGTTCGTTGCCGCAACTTCGCTGGGACTTCCTGCGGCGCCCGGCAATCTGCTCGGCAGGGTCAGTGGCGCCTTGATGGGGTTCTGGCTCAACGGCCGCTACACCTTCTCCCGGCACGGGCAGCAACGCCACGGTTGGAAGCGTTTCGCGCGCTTTCTGGTGCTGTGGCTGGCAATGACCGTGATCAGCACCGTGCTGGTCAGCTACACCGCGCAGCAGCTGGGTCTGCAGATGGCGTGGCTGGCCAAACCGCTGGTGGAAGGCGGGCTGGCCGTGGTGACCTTCTTCCTGCTCCGGCATCTGGTGTATCGCTGAGTGCCGCCCGGCCGCGCCTGTACATGTCACACCCTGCAGCGCCGATACCGTCCCGCCGGCACCCGCAACCACAGCCACAGAACGCACCATCCGTAGTGGCGCGTGGACTTGGCCGTGACCATGCGGGCGCATGCAGCCATACCAGTCCGGTCCCTGCGCCGCAGAAAACGAAAACGCCGGCACAGGGCCGGCGTTTTCGATGCGTTGTCCGCGAACCTCAGTGCTTGAGGTTGCGGCGCAGACGCTCCAGCGCCTGCAGCTGCGCGGTGACCTCGGCCAGGCGCTGCTGCGCTTCGGCCAGCTCCATGGCTTCGCCACGGTTGGCCAGCACACGCTCGGCTTCTTCCTTGGCCTTGCGCACCGCCGCCTCGTCGATGTCGGTGGCGCGAATGGCGGTATCGGCCAGCACGGTCACGACCTGCGGCTGCACTTCCAGGATGCCGCCGGAAATGGCGAAATCCAGCTGCTCGCCGGCAGCGGTGGTGACCACGACCTTGCCCGGCTTCAGACGGGTGATCAGCGGCGCGTGCTTGGGCGCGATGCCCAGCTCGCCCAGCTCACCGGTCGCCACGACCAGGGTCGCTTCGCCACTGAAAATCTGCTGTTCGGCACTGACGATGTCGCAACGAATGGTGCTCATGGAACTCTCTTCGCCTGGTTGGGTGGGCAGCGCCCACCACAGGTTGCAAAGGGCGGAGCGAACTCCGCCCTACGCAGGACTTAGGCCTTTTCGGCCATCTTCTTGGCCTTCTCGACCGCTTCTTCGATACCGCCGACCATGTAGAACGCCTGCTCCGGCAGGTGGTCGTATTCGCCATCCAGAATGGCCTTGAAGCCGCGGATGGTGTCCTTCAGCGACACGTACTTGCCCGGCGAACCGGTGAACACTTCGGCCACGTGGAACGGCTGGCTGAAGAAGCGCTCGATCTTGCGGGCGCGCGACACGGCCTGCTTGTCTTCCTCGGACAGCTCATCCATACCCAGGATGGCGATGATGTCCTTCAGTTCCTTGTACTTCTGCAGGGTGGCCTGCACGCCGCGGGCGGTTTCGTAGTGCTCGGTGCCGATGACCTGCGGGTCGAGCTGGCGCGAGGTCGAGTCCAGCGGATCGACTGCCGGGTAGATACCCAGCGAGGCGATGTTACGCGACAGCACCACGGTGGCGTCCAAGTGGGCGAAGGTGGTGGCCGGCGAGGGGTCGGTCAGGTCGTCCGCGGGCACGTACACGGCCTGGATCGAGGTGATCGAACCGGTCTTGGTCGAGGTGATGCGTTCCTGCAGGACGCCCATTTCCTCGGCCAGGGTCGGCTGGTAACCCACCGCCGACGGCATACGGCCCAGCAGCGCCGACACTTCGGTACCGGCCAGGGTGTAGCGGTAGATGTTGTCCACGAACAGCAGCACGTCCTTGCCCTTGCCGTTGGCGTCCTTCTCGTCGCGGAAGTACTCGGCCATGGTCAGGCCGGTCAGGGCCACGCGCAGACGGTTGCCCGGCGGCTCGTTCATCTGGCCGTACACCATCGCCACCTTGTCCAGGACGTTGGAGTCCTTCATCTCGTGGTAGAAGTCGTTGCCCTCTCGGGTACGCTCACCCACGCCGGCGAACACGGACAGACCGCTGTGCGCCTTGGCGATGTTGTTGATCAGCTCCATCATGTTGACGGTCTTGCCGACGCCGGCGCCGCCGAACAGGCCGACCTTGCCGCCCTTGGCGAACGGGCACATTAGGTCGATGACCTTGATGCCGGTTTCCAGCAGCTCGGTGGCCGAGGACTGGTCCTCGTACGACGGTGCCGCGCGATGGATTTCCCAGGTGTCCGAAGCATCGACCGGACCGGCTTCGTCGATCGGGCGACCCAGCACGTCCATGATGCGGCCCAGGGTGCCGGCGCCGACCGGCACCGAGATGGCGCGGCCGGTGTTGGTGGCGACCAGGTTGCGCTTCAGGCCGTCGGTGGAGCCCAGCGCGATGCAACGGACCACGCCGTCGCCGAGCTGCTGCTGCACTTCCAGCGTGATTTCGGTGTTGTCGACCTTCAGTGCGTCGTACACCTTCGGCACGTCGCTACGCGGGAATTCGACGTCGACGACGGCGCCGATGATCTGAACGATCTTGCCCTGACTCATTGCTGCATCCTCTAAATGTGTGCTTTGACTGCGCGCGGTCAGACCGCTGCTGCGCCGCCGACGATTTCGGAAATTTCCTGGGTGATCGCTGCCTGGCGGGCCTTGTTGTAGACCAGCTGCAGGGTTCCGATCAGCTTGTTCGCGTTGTCGCTTGCCGCCTTCATCGCCACCATGCGTGCCGCGTGCTCGGACGCCACATTTTCCAGCACCGCCTGGTACACCAGCGACTCGATGTAACGCGTGATCACGTGCTCGAGCACGGTCGCGGCATCGGGTTCGTACAGGTAATCCCAATCATGCGCGGCCACCTGGGTCTCGGCGGCAGGCAACGGCAGCAGCTGGTCGAACGTGGCCTTCTGCGTCATCGTGTTGATGAAGCGGTTGTAGACTAGGTACACGCGATCGACCTTGCCCTCGGTGAAGGCGTCGAGCATGACCTTGATCACGCCGATCAGCGTTTCCAGCTTGGGCTGGTCGCCGATATTGGCCACCGAGGCGGCCATGTTGACGTTGACGCGGCGGAAGAACACACCGGCCTTCTGGCCGATGGTCACCACGTCGATCTCGGCACCCTTGTCCTGCCAGTCACGCATTTCCGCCACAGTCTTGCGGAACAGGTTGTTGTTCAGGCCGCCAGCCAGGCCGCGATCGGAAGAGATCACGATGTAGCCGACACGCTTGACCTGATCACGCTCCACCAGGAACGGATGCTGGAAATCGGTGCTGGCCTGGGCCAGGTGGCCGATCACCTGCTTCATCGCCTGCGCGTACGGACGCGAGGTCTTCATCCGCTCCTGCGCCTTGCGGATCTTGGAGGCCGAGACCATTTCGAGCGCGCGCGTCACCTTGCGGGTGTTCTGCACGCTCTTGATCTTGGTTTTGATTTCGCGTCCGCCTGCCATTTCTCGCTCGCTCTGCTTACTTGGTTGGGAGGTGGCCGTGCGGCCACCCCCTGCCGGTCATCGCCTGGGCGATTACCAGCTGCCAGTGGTCTTGAACTCGGAGATGCCCTTCTTGAAAGCGGCTTCGATCTCGTCGTTCCATGCACCGGAGTCGTTGATCTTGGCGATCAGCTCACCGGCCGTGTTGGCAAAGTGCGCGTGCAGGCCGGCTTCGAACGCCAGCACCTTGTTGACCGGCACGTCGTCGAGGAAACCCTCGTTGACGGCGTAGATCGACAGGGCCTGGTCGGCGATCGACATCGGCGCGTACTGCTTCTGCTTCATCAGCTCGGTCACGCGCTGGCCGCGCTCCAGCTGCTTGCGGGTGGCTTCGTCCAGATCCGAGGCGAACTGCGCGAACGCGGCCAGCTCGCGGTACTGGGCCAGCGAGATACGGATGCCGCCGGACAGCTTCTTGATGATCTTGGTCTGGGCCGCACCACCGACGCGCGACACCGAGATACCGGCGTTCACGGCCGGGCGGATACCGGCGTTGAACAGGTCGGTTTCCAGGAAGATCTGGCCGTCGGTGATCGAGATCACGTTGGTCGGCACGAACGCGGACACGTCGCCGGCCTGGGTCTCGATGATCGGCAGCGCGGTCAGCGAGCCGGTCTTGCCCTTCACTTCACCGTTGGTGAACTTCTCCACGTACTCTTCCGAGACGCGGGCCGCACGTTCCAGCAGGCGGGAGTGCAGGTAGAACACGTCACCCGGATAGGCTTCACGGCCCGGCGGGCGCTTGAGCAGCAGCGAGATCTGGCGGTAGGCCACGGCCTGCTTGGACAGATCGTCGTACACGATCAGCGCGTCCTGGCCGCGGTCCATGAAGTACTCGCCCATGGTGCAGCCGGAGTAGGCGCTGATGTACTGCATCGCGGCCGACTCGGAAGCGGTGGCGGCGACGACCACGGTGTGGGCCAGCGCGCCGTTCTCTTCCAGCTTGCGCACGATGTTGGCAACGGTCGAGGCCTTCTGGCCGATCGCCACGTACACGCACTTGATGCCGGTGCCCTTCTGGTTGATCACCGCATCGATGGCCAGCGCGGTCTTGCCGGTCTGACGGTCACCGATGACCAGCTCACGCTGGCCACGGCCGATCGGGATCATCGAGTCGACCGACTTGTAACCGGTCTGCACCGGCTGGTCGACCGACTTGCGCCAGATCACGCCCGGCGCCACGCGCTCCACCGGCGCGGTCAGCGAGGTGGCCC
>NZ_BAZI01000185.1 GCF_001310775.1 Stenotrophomonas pictorum JCM 9942 | reverse complement strand
GAAGGCCGGTACCCGCGCCTTGCTCAACACCTCGCCGGAGCCGGCCAGCAACTGGGTCGCATCCACCGCCGAGGATGGCGTGGTCATCGGCGGGCTGGCGCTGGCGCTGGCCAACCCGTGGCTGGCGCTGGTGTTCGTGATCGGCGCCAGCCTGATCGGTGCGCTGACGGTATGGCTGATCTGGCGCATGCTCTGGCGCGGATTGCGCCGCTGTTCGCCGCCCCCCCCGCCCGCTGCGCGGCCCGCACAAGCGCCGGCACCGGGCGATCATTCGCTGCCACCGTCGGCTTGACCGCATAATCCACGGTCGACCGGGAGTACCGATGGCCACCAACGACACTGTGATTTCCTCCGCACGACCGATCCGCGCGGAAACCCCACCGGCCAATTACTGGCAGCGCTGGAGTGTGGAGAACGTGCCTGCCAGCATCACCCAGCCCGAACAGACGCAGGCACCCGCCCCGGTGCCTTCGGCGGCCCGCAACGAGAACAGCAATCATCAGGCCGCCGGCGAAGCACCGTATCGCGTGCTGATCGTCGAGGACGACCGCTCCCAGGCGCTGTTCGCACAAAGTGTGCTGCACGGCGCCGGCATGCAGGCCATCGTGCAGATGGAAGTGGAGGGCGTGCAGCAGGCCATCACCGAGCACCGCCCGGACCTGATCCTGATGGACCTGCACATGCCCGGCCTGGACGGCATGCGCCTGACCGCGCTGATCCGCCAGCGGCCGGACCAGCAGCTGCTGCCGATCGTGTTCCTGACCGGCGATATGGATCCCGAGCGCCAGTTCGAGGTGCTCGACAGCGGCGCCGACGACTTCCTGACCAAACCGATCCGGCCGCGCCATCTGGTGGCAGCGGTTTCCAACCGTATCCGCCGCTCACGCCAGCAGGCACAAGGACGCAGCGACACCGCGCCGGTGATGAACAATCCCGAGACCGGCCTGCCCACCCGCCACAACCTGATGCTGCAGCTGGACACCGCCCTGGCCGAACGGCAGCCCGGTGGCGTGATGTTCATCGAAGTGGCCAGCGCCCTGGGGCTGCGCGAACGCTATGGCTATGCCGCCTTCGAACGGCTGATGGTGCAGGCCGGACGACGCCTGGCCGAGGCGGCGCGGCCGCATCTGTTGGCCCGTCTGAACGACAACAGCTTCCTGCTGCTTACCCGCGGTATCGACGAAGAAGCACTGGCACCGCTGGCAGGCGCGGTGCGCCAAGCGCTGTCGGCCCATCCATTGATCGCGCGCGAGGACGAATCGGTCCACCTGCGCTGCGCCATCGGCTATGCCGGCCTGTCACACGGCTTCGCCGATGCCGGCAGCGCGCTGGAGGCGGTGGAGCGCACCGCGCTGCTGGCACGCCTGCACCCCGACGGTCTGGTGGCTTACCAGGGCAGCGAAGACGCCACGCATGAACACCTGGCCCTGCTGGACGGCCAGATCGAACTGGCCTACCAGCCCATCGTCGCTGTCGCCGGTGGCGACACCGCCCAGTACCAGGTGCTGCTGCGCCTGCGCCAGAGCAACGGCACCCTGCTGTCCGCCGGGCAGGTCATTCCCGCCGCCGAAGCCGCCGGCCGCATCGCCGACCTCGACCAGCAGATGCTCGACCACGCACTGGGCATGCTGCACCTGTACCAGCATGCCACGCCACCGATGCGGCTGTTTGTCTCGCAGTCGCTGCGCACACTGGCGCGCGAGAGCTTCGCCAACTGGCTGTTGAATGCACTGCAGGAGCGCCAGGTGCCCGGCAGCTCGCTGGTGGTGGATGTCCGCCTGGGCGACGCACTGGTGCATGCGGTCACCCTGCAGCAGTTCTGTACCCGGCTGATGCCGGCAGGTGTGCAGTTCTGCCTGAGCCAGTTCGAGCCCGGCGACGAGGCCAATGCACTGCTCAGCCAGTTGCCGCTGAGCTACGTCCGCATGGCCGGTCGCTTCGCCGGCAGTGCCGGCAGCCAGAAACTGCGCGATGAGCTGCGGCTGGCCATCACCAGCGCCCATCACGCCGGGCTGCAGGTCATCGGCCAGCAGATCGAGGACCCACAGGCCGCCGCAGCGATGTGGATGAGCGGGGTCGACTTCATCCAGGGCAACGTGGTGCAGTCGGTGGGCACGGAGCTTAACTTCGATTTCCAGAACGCGGTGCTATGAGCGGGCGCTCGGCCGAGCACACACCGTCAGCCACCGGATGGGCGATCGCCGCGGCGATGCTGGCGATCGCCGCGGCAGCATGTGTCTGGCTGCTGCCGCCCCGCTTCGCAGCCCTGGCCGCAACCGGCGCCATGCTCGGCGCTGGCGCCTCCGCCCTGTTCGCCGTTTTCGCCAGCCGCCACCTGGCAGACACCCTGGCACTGCAGCGAAGCCGCGCGTTACAGAGCGAGCGCGAACTGCTGCGACTGCGGCAGGAAGAGCAGCGACACACCCGGCTCGAACAGCAGCTGCTGCAGGCCAAGCAGGAGGCCGAGGCTTCGACCCTGGCCAAGAGCGAGTTCCTGGCCACGATGAGCCATGAGATCCGCACCCCTCTCAACGGCATCATCCCGATGCTTGAACTGGTTGCGCAGGGACACCTGGAGCCGGAACAGCGGGAGATGCTCAACACCGCCAGCGAAAGTTCGCGCCAGCTGTTCCGCATCGTCGATGACATCCTCGATTACTCCAAGCTTGAAGCCAACCGGCTGGAGCTGGAGATCACCACCTTCAACCTGCGCGAACTGCTCGATTCGATGCTGCAACTGATGCAGCGTTCGGCCGAGCACAAGGGCCTGCGCATCACGTTGGCACTGGATCCGGCGGTACGGCTTTCGGTGCGCGGCGATCCGGTACGGTTGCGCCAGGTGCTGAGCAACCTGCTGGTCAACGCGATCAAGTTCACCGAGCGCGGCAGCATCCAGATCCAGGTCAAACGACTGGGCGAAACCAATGCCCAGCACCAGCTGCGCTTTGAAGTGCACGACACCGGCATCGGGATCGATGCGGCCCAGCAGGAGCGCCTGTTCAACGCCTTCACCCAGGCCGATGCCTCCACCACGCGGCTGTATGGCGGCACCGGGCTGGGACTGGCCATCTGCAAACGCATCATCGACCTGATGCACGGCAGCATCGGCGTGGTTTCCACCCCGGGCAGCGGCGCCACGTTCTGGTTCGAGATTCCCCTGCTGAAGGTGATCGGCGATCTGCGCCAGACGGCTCCGGTAGAGAACAAGACTCGGGTACTGCTGGTCACACCCGAACCGCGTCTGCGCCAGCGGCTGGAGCTGGCACTCCCGCACTGGGGCTTTGCGGTCCACGCAGTGGATACGGTGCAGGAGGCGCTCGAGCGCCTGCGCAATGGCACCGCATCCAACGCCTATCACACCGTCATCGGCGATCTGGAACCCCTGCGCCAGAGCGCCCTGGCACTGCAGCGCGCCATCGCCCGCAACGAGCACGGCGACCTGCGCCTGATCTGGCTCTACGGAGATATGCCGGTCGCCGAAGAACTGCGCGCCCATGGCAACCTGCTGTCACGGCAAAGCCGGATGCGGATCTGCGCGCAATGCTGGCGCCGGTGATTCAGGCGCCAACACCGGCGACGCCCGCCCCGCAATCGGCAGCCGCCCAGGCCGAGCCGGACACCCCCACCGCACTGGCCGGAGCACGCGTGCTGCTGGTCGAAGATAACCCGGTGAACCTGCTGGTCGCGCAGAAGCTGATGGCCGTCCTCGGCTGCGCGGCCGACACCGCAGTCCACGGCGAGATCGCCCTGCAGAAGATGCGCGCACAACGCTACGACGCGGTGCTGATGGACTGCCAGATGCCGGTGCTCGATGGCTACAGCGCCACGCGCCGCTGGCGCGAGCACGAGACCGCTGCGGGCCTGCACCGACTGCCAATCATCGCGATGACCGCCAACGCCATGGCGGGCGATCGCCAGCGCTGTCTGGATGCCGGGATGGACGACTACCTGTCCAAGCCCATCGCCCGTGACGAGCTCGCCGCCTGCCTGCGCCGCTGGTGCAAACCGGCCTGCGCAGCCACTGCTTCCGCGGTGCCGGACATGCACCCTGCGATGGCCCCCCCTCCGGTGGAAACGCCATCCAGCATGCCGCCGGCCACTTCGCTGCCGGTGCTCGAGCGCGAAGTGCTCGATGAGCTGCGGGAAATCGCCGGCGGAGAAACCGCCACCATCATCGAGGTGTTTCTCGATGACACCGCACCGCTGGTCCGTCGACTGCAGGACGCGGCGGCCAACGCCGATCTGGACCAGTTGCGCGAGCTGGCCCACAGCCTGAAATCCTCCAGCGCCAATGTCGGCGCGCTGGCGCTGTCAGCCGCGGCGCGCCGGGTGGAACTGGATGCCCGCGCCGGCACCCTGGAAAGGCCGGCGGTGATGGTCGCGCTGATCATCGCCGAGTTCGCGCGCGCGCGCCTGGCACTGACCGGCTACCAGGCCGGAATCCGCGAAACCAACAGCACCGTCGACCACTGAAGCCGGATCAGTCGTCCAGCTTGGTCAGCAGATAATTCGGCTCGCCGATGCGCGCGATCAGATCCAGCTGGGTTTCCAGCCAGTCGATGTGCTCTTCCTCGGAATCGAGGATCTTCACAAACAACTCGCGGCTGACGTAGTCACCGATGGACTCGGCGTAGGCCACCGCATCGCGCAATACCGTCACCGCTTCGATCTCCAGCGCCAGATCGCACTTGAGGATCTCGGTGGGATTTTCGCCGATGCGCAGCTTGCCCAGCGCCTGGAAGTTCGGCAGTCCTTCAAGGAACAGGATGCGATCAGACAGCACGTCGGCGTGCTTCATCTCGTCGATCGATTCCTTGTATTCGTGTTCGGCCAGTTCCTTCAGCCCCCAGTTCTTCAGCATCTTGGCGTGCAGGAAGTACTGGTTGATGGCGGTCAACTCGTTGTAGAGGACCTTGTTGAGGAATTCGATGACCTTGGCGTCGCCCTTCATTGCACTCGCTCCCGCAGTTGAACGCGGGCACTGTAACGCTTGCGGATGCCGCATGAAGGAACGCGAATCGTGATCATTAGCCCCAACACGGGCTCACCTTGGGGGAAGCCCCGCTGGGACTTACGCGGCGCGGGCCATCCCCAGGACGGGGAGCGGCAGGGCCCGGGTGTTGCGGGCCTGCTCCAGCAGGCCGGCCGCCATCTCCAGACAAGAGCCGCAATTGGACCCGCACCCGGTACGCATCGTCAGCTCTGCCACCGTTTCGCAACCCGCCAGTGCGGCTTCGCGGATCTGGTGATCGGTAACTCCGGTGCAGATGCAGACGTACATGATGCGTGGGCCTTGAGCAGCCGGAAGCGGCTGATCGAGATTCAAACGCAAACGCGAATAGTTGTCAATTCCGGGGTGAACCGCCCCTAATCCTCCTGGAGCCGTCGCCGCGGCCAGGGCCCGGTCCGGCGCGTTCGCTTGCGTGGCCGCTCATGCCCGGCACTGCTGCCCGGCAACCACGCCTCCTGTGCGGATCGCGGCATCGCCTGAATACCGCCCCCGCCAC
>NZ_BAZI01000184.1 GCF_001310775.1 Stenotrophomonas pictorum JCM 9942 | reverse complement strand
CGCAGCTGCCACCGGCCTGCGGACCGCGCGACGGGCGGCCGCCTGCCGGCAGCCGCCATCGACATCAGTACTTCTTTTTGCTGCGTTTGGCCGGTTTGCCACGCTCAGGCAGTGACGGCACGTCCGCCGCCTGGCCGCCCTTGCGCTCGACCAGGCGGAAGTCGATCTTGCGCTCCTCCATGCTGGCCTTGAGCACCAGAATGCGGACCCGGTCACCGAGCCGGAACTCGCTGCCGTTGCGCTCGCCGCTGAGCATCTTGCGGATCGGATCGAACTTGTAATAGTCGTGCGGCAGCTGGGTGACGTGGACCAGACCGTTGACCTTGGAGTCGTCAAGTTCGACGAACAGTCCGAAGCTGGTGACACCACTGATGACGCCTTCAAACTCGCCACCGACATGTTTTTCCATCCACGCGGCGCGATACCGCTCATCCACCTCACGCTCGGCCTCGTCGGCGCGACGCGCACGCTCGGAGCACTGCAGCGACAACGCACTCATCTGATGCGGGGTGTAAAGGAATTTTTCCGGGCGGGCGCCCGTCAGCGCATGCTTGATCGCCCGATGCACCAGCAGATCCGCGTAGCGGCGGATCGGCGAGGTGAAATGCGCGTACGCCTCCAGCGCCAGACCGAAGTGACCGTTGTTGTCGGGTGAATACACCGCCAGCGACTGGCTGCGCAGCAAGACCGACTCCAGCAACGCCGCATCCGGCCGCTCGCGCACCTTCTTCAGCAGCTTGGTGTAATCGCCCGGCTGCACTTTGCTCCACGGCGGCAGACTCAGTTTGAACTCCTTGAGGAATTCAAGCAGGTCCGCATATTTGGATTCCGGCGGCCGCTCGTGCACCCGGTACGGCGCCGGCACATGCGACGCCAGCAGGAACTTGGCAGCCTGCACATTGGCCGCGATCATGCACTCCTCGATCAGCTTGTGCGCCGCATTGCGCACCAGCATGCCGGCCTGGGTGACCTCGCCGCGATTGTCCAGCTCGAAGCGGACTTCCGAGGTTTCAAACTCGATCGCGCCGCGCTTCTCGCGCGCTTTTTCCAGCAGCTTGTACAAGTTGTAGAGATGTTCGATGTGCCCCAGCTGGGGACCGATTGAAGCGCGTGCATCGGCGTCATTCTCGCCAACGGCCTTCCACACCTGGTCGTAGGTCAGACGCGCATGCGAGCGCATCACCGCCTCGTAGAACTTGGACTGGGTGACCTCGCCGTCACTGTCCACCTGCATATCGCAGACGAAACACAGGCGGTCGACATTGGGGTTCAGCGAGCAGATGCCGTTGGAGAGCGTCTCCGGCAGCATCGGTACAACAAAGCCCGGGAAGTACACCGAGGTGGCGCGCTTCTGCGCCTCGTCGTCAAGCGGGGTGCCGGGCCGCACATAATTGGACACGTCGGCGATCGCCACCACCAGGCGGTAGCCCTGACGGTTGCGGATGCGGAAACCCTGGCGATTGCTTTCGCAATACACCGCGTCATCGAAATCCTTGGCGTCAGCACCGTCGATGGTGACCAGCGGCATGTCACGGAGGTCGACACGACCGCCGATCATTTTCTGCTCCACTATCAGCGGCACCGCGGCGGCTTCATCCAGCACTTGCTGCGGGAATTCGTGCGGCAGCTCATGGCCGTGGATCGTCGCCTCCACCACCAGCGACGGTGTCAGCTTGTCGCCCAGCACGGCGATGATGCGACCGATCGGCGGACGCCGGGTGTCCGGCGCCTGCGTCAGCTCGCACACCACCAGCTGCCCGTCTTTGGCGCCGCCGGTGGCATCGGCCGGAATCTGCACGTTGCGCTGGATCCGCTTGTCATCGGGCACCAGATAGCTGATGCCCATTTCCACGGTAAAGCGCCCGATCAGACGGTTGACGCCTCGCTCCAGCACGCGCGCGATGGTGCCTTCACGGCGGCCTCGGCGATCGATGCCGGTGACATTGGCCAGCGCGCGATCACCGTGCATGACCTTGCGCATCTCGTACGGCGGCAGGAACAGGTCATCGCCGCCCTCATCCGGGCGCAGGAAACCGAAGCCTTCCGGGTTGGCGATCACCACGCCGGGAATCAAGCTCAACTGCTGCACCGGGGCGAAGCCGCCGCGACGGTTCTGGACCAGCTGGCCATCACGCACCATCGCGCCCAGGCGTTTGCCCAGCGCCTCGGCCCGGTCAGGCTCGGTCAATCCCAGGTGCCGCCCGAGCTCCTCGGCGTTCTGCGGCCCGCCACAGCGCTCGAGTACCTGCAAGATCGCCTCGCGACTGGCGATGGGCTGCTCGTAACGCTCGGCCTCGCGCGATGCATAGGGGTCATCGATCGTGGATACCGGCGCGGCTTACGACGGCCACGCACAAAACTCTGCGGTGCACCGTTGTCTTTGGATCTGCTGCGACCGGGCTTGGCCGGCGCGGCCAGGCTGTCTGGCATCCAGGGCGGCAGCTTGCCTGATTTGGAGGATTTGCCCGGCGCTTTACCCGGTGCTTTGCCCGGCTTGCTGCCGGGGGCGGACTTGTGGACCTTGTCGGTCCCAGTGGTCTTTTTGTTTTTCATTGGCCTCCATGGTACCCGCTGATTGCTGTATGCAGTGCAGACCGTGCCACACGCCGTCGTTACGAAATAAAGCGTTGACAAACACCTGCGCCCTATTCAAAATCGCCGGCCTGAAGTGCCCAGGTGGCGGAATTGGTAGACGCACTAGCTTCAGGTGCTAGCGGGGGCAACTCCGTGGAGGTTCGAGTCCTCTCCTGGGCACCACGTTCAACGATCAGACCCGCGCAAGCGGGTCTTTTCGTATGTGCGATTGCCGTCATCCTGTTGCGCAGATTGCCACGACGAACCGCGAGGGACGAGATCGTCGAATCGCACTGCAAAGTTGTTGACGCTTTGCAAAACGGCCTGCATAATCTCGCTCCTGAGTCGCCCAGGTGGCGGAATTGGTAGACGCACTAGCTTCAGGTGCTAGCGGGGGCAACTCCGTGGAGGTTCGAGTCCTCTCCTGGGCACCATGACTCAAACGAAACAACCCGCGAAAGCGGGTTTTTTTGTGCCCGCTGATCGGACCGTTCTTCCAGCGTCACATCTTCATCATTTTTGTTGACAGCCTGCGTCGCGGCCGGCACAATTCCGGTCCTGAGTCGCCCAGGTGGCGGAATTGGTAGACGCACTAGCTTCAGGTGCTAGCGGGGGCAACTCCGTGGAGGTTCGAGTCCTCTCCTGGGCACCATGACTCAAATGAAACAACCCGCGAAAGCGGGTTTTTTCGTTTCTGCCGTTTGAAATTCTTTCCCCGGCAACCCGAAAAAAAAGCGCGCCAGCGCGCGCTTTTTTAATTGTCCCAAATTCCTGCATGCCGCCGCGCTCAATGCCCTCCGGCCGAAGCGGCGCCCGCCCCCGCACCGAAGGGGGGCTTGGCCAGCCACACGAACACGATGATCGCCAGGAACACCCAGCCCAGCAGCAGGAAGATGTCGTTGAAGCCCATCTGCGACGCCTGGTGGCCGATCATGTTGTCCAGCAGCGCGGCGCCATGCTGCAGATCGCCCTGCCCCATCGCGGTGATCCGCTCGTGCATGCCGGGCTCGTAGACCGAAATGTGCGCGGTCAGATCGGCATGGTGCTGCTGGGTGCGCCGCGACCACAGCCAGGTGGTCAGCGAGGCGGCGAAGCTGCCGCCCAGCGTGCGCAGGAACGTCGCCAGCCCTGAGCCGGCCGCCACTTCACGCCCATCCAGATCCGACAGCAGGATCTGCAGCACCGGCATGAAAAACAGTGCCACGCCTGCCCCCATCAGCAACTGGATGCCGGCCACGTGCGCGAAGTTCACCTGCAGGTTGAAGCCCGAGCGCAGGAAACAGGTGATCGACAGCACCAGAAACGCCATGGAGGCGAGCATGCGCATATCGAGCTTGCCACCGTACTTGCCCAGCAGCGGGGCCAGCATGATCGGCAGGATGCCCAACGGCGCGGTGGCCAGCCCGGCCCAGATCGAGGTGTAACCCAGATCGCGCTGCAGCCACAGCGGGATCATCAGCGCGACGCTGAAGAACGCGGCGTAACCGACGATCATCGCCAGCGTGCCGGCGCGGAAATTGCGATGCCGCAGCAGGCGCAGATCGACGATGGGATCCTTGTCGGTCAGCTCCCAGATCAGGAACACCGCCAGCGCCACCACCGCGACACATGCCAGCACCACGATCTTGGTCGAGGCGAACCAGTCCTCCTCGTTGCCCAGATCCAGCAGCAGCTGCAGGCAGCCCACGCCAATCACCAGCGTGACAAGGCCGACATAGTCCATCTTCGGCTTCTCGATCTGCTCGACCCGGTGCCGCAACTGGCCGCCGACGATCACCGCGGCGATCACCCCCAGCGGCACGTTGATCAGGAAGATCCATTCCCAGCTGTAGTTGTCGGTGATCCAGCCACCGAGGATCGGTCCGGCGACGGGCGCCACCACCGTGATCATCGCCAGCAGCGCCAGCGCTTGCCCGCGTTTCTCACGCGGGTAGATCGAGACCAGCAGCGACTGGGTGATCGGGTACATCGGCCCGGCGACAAAGCCTTGCAGCGCGCGCGACGCCACCAGCATGCCCATGCTCTGCGCGATACCGCACAACAGCGAGGCCAGGGAGAACGCCACCGTTGCCCATACAAACAGCTTGACCTCGCCAAAGCGGCGGCTGGCCCAGCCGGTCAGCGGCAATGCGATGGCGGTGCTGACCGCGAAGGAGGTGATGATCCAGGTGGCCTGCTGCGAGCTGGCGCCCAGGTTGCCGGCGATGGTCGGCAGCGAGACATTGGCGATCGTCGTATCGAGCACCTGCATGAACGATGCAAGCGCCAGTCCGGCGGTGCACAGCGCCAGGTTGGCCGGCCCCGCACCTGCGTGGGCGGCCGGCGCCGCGGGAGCTTGAGCGGACATGGCGACCTCAGCTGGCGCGCGCGGACGGCGGCAGGTTGTCCTGGATGATGCGGTGGATCAGCGCATCGGCCGCCTGCAGCTGCTGGCCGTAGACCTGCGTGCCATACACCGTGCCCGTGGCGGCCTGGGCCGGCAGCACACCGCCCTGCTGGTCGTGCAGGTTGACCTCGGCTTTCATCGACAGCCCGATCCGCAGCGGATGCTCGGCCAGCTGCTTTTCATCGATGGCGATACGCACCGGCACGCGCTGCACGATCTTGATCCAGTTGCCGCTGGCATTCTGCGCCGGCAGCAGCGAGAACGCCGAGCCGGTGCCCATGCCCAGGCTGGTGATGCGGCCGGCATAGCGCACATCGCCGCCGTACAGATCCGAGCGCAGCTCCACCTGCTGTCCCAGTCGCATGTGGCGCAGCTGGGTTTCCTTGAAATTGGCTTCCACCCACATCTGCTCGGTCGGCACCACCGCCATCAGCACCGCGCCGGGCTGCACGCGCTGGCCAACCTGCACCGAGCGACGGGCAACATAGCCGGTCACCGGCGCGACGATACCGGCACGGGCATGGTTCAGATACGCCTGGCGCAACTGCGCCGCGGCGGCCTGCACATCGGGCTGGGTGGCGATGACGGTGTCATCGACC
>NZ_BAZI01000183.1 GCF_001310775.1 Stenotrophomonas pictorum JCM 9942 | reverse complement strand
CGCCTGAATACCGCCCCCCGCCACCCCCTGCGCCAGCGGCGCCAGATGCCGCAGCGCACGCGCATAGACACCCCGCTTGAACATCACCACATGCTCGACTGGGTACCAGAAGTCCACCCAGCGCCAATGGTCGAATTCCGGGGTCTCGGTCAGGTCCAGGCGCACATGCGCTTCATCGCCGGTCAGACGCAGCAGGAACCAGACCTGCTTCTGGCCGACGCAGACCTGGCGCTCGTTATGGCGGATGGCCCTGGCGGGCAGCCGGTAGCGCAACCAGCCAGGCGTGGCCCCCAGCACTTCGACGTGCTCAGGCAACAGACCGGTTTCTTCCTGTAACTCGCGATACATGGCCTCGACCGGCGTCTCGTCGGTGTTCATTCCACCTTGCGGGAACTGCCAGCCATCCCGGCGCACGCGGCGTGCCCAGAACACCTGCCCATCCTCACGCATCAGCACAATGCCGACGTTCGGTCGATAGCCGTCCGGATCGATCACGATGCGGACTCCTGAAAAATCTACTGCAGCGACTCTGCCATGGCCGCCCTCAGGCCACAAGCACGGAAAAAACCTGTTGACATAGTCCGGCCGTCCAAGAATAATTGCGGGCTCCCTGAGGCTATGTAGCTCAGCCGGTTAGAGCACAGCACTCATAATGCTGGGGTCGGTGGTTCGAGTCCACCCATAGCCACCACAGGGAACAGAGAGGCAACTCTCGCAACCACAGCCCCGTCGCCAAGCGGTAAGGCACCTGACTCTGACTCAGGCATTCGGAGGTTCGAATCCTTCCGGGGCTGCCAGATACCAAAAAGGCCAGATCGAATGATCTGGCCTTTTTTTATTTATCAATGCCAGTCAAAACATGCGAAATCTGGCTTCCACACGCATGGCATGCGATAATCCGGCCCACACCTAGCCCCGTCGCCAAGCGGTAAGGCACCTGACTCTGACTCAGGCATTCGGAGGTTCGAATCCTTCCGGGGCTGCCAGATACCAAAAAGGCCAGATCGAATGACCTGGCCTTTTTCTATGCCCGACCCCACCCGCGCACCCACACTGCACCGACGCCAGAAACAACAAAAGCCCGGACGAGCCGGGCTTTTGCTTCGCAACCAGTCGGGCAACCGGAGTCGCCCGATCCAGAGCACTGGAAATCAGCGCTTGGAGAACTGGGTGGCGCGACGGGCCTTGTGCAGACCGACCTTCTTACGCTCGACTTCACGGGCGTCACGGGTCATGAAGCCAGCCTTGCGCAGCTCGGACTTCAGGGTTTCGTCGTATTCGACCAGTGCACGGGCGATGCCCAGACGGATCGCACCGGCCTGACCGGTGGTGCCGCCGCCAGCGGCGGTGACCAGGATGTCGAAGCTTTCGGTGTTCTTGGTCAGCTCGAGCGGCTGGCGCACGATCATGCGCGCGGTCTCACGACCGAAGAACTCGTCCAGCGGACGACCATTGACGGTGATGTTGCCCGAACCCTTGCGCAGGAACACGCGAGCGGTGGAGGACTTGCGGCGGCCAGTGCCGTAGTTTTGAGTGATAGCCATGATTAGATATCCAGAACCTGCGGCTGCTGTGCGGCGTGCGGATGCTCAGTGCCGGCGTAGACCTTGAGCTTGCGGTACATCTGGCGACCCAGCGGGCCCTTCGGCAGCATGCCCTTGACCGCGGTCTCGAGCACGCGCTCCGGATGACGCTCAAGCGCCTGAGCCAGATTCTCGCTCTTCAGGTTGCCGATGTAACCGGTGAAACGGTGATACATCTTGTCCTGCAGCTTGTTGCCGGTGACGGCAATCTTTTCTGCATTGATGACGACCAGGTAGTCGCCGGTATCAACGTGGGGGGTGTAAACCGGCTTGTGCTTGCCGCGCAGACGGCGGGCCAGTTCGGAAGCCAGACGACCAAGGGTCTTGCCGTCGGCATCAACGAGGTACCAGTCGCGCTGGACGGTCTCGTTCTTTGCAGTGAAAGTGCTCATAAAGAACTCTGTTAGGTCGGGCTCATTGCGGCGATGGACCACCGGAACTCTGCCACGCGTTGTGAAGGTGAAACGCAAGAGGCGGGATTCTACCAGCCGCAACGGGACTGCGCAACCTGGCAACCGGGCACATGCCTCCGCCTTGGCATACCCTGACCCAGCGGCGAGAATCGGGCATCCGCTTACCCGCCTGCAGCCCATGCCCACCGCACGTATACAGACACCCCTGGATCACCTGTTGACCGAAGCACAGCGTGCGCTGGACACGGTGTTCGGGAGTCCAATGGCTGTCCGGCCCAATCCCGCCGGTGACACACCCGAGGCGGCACTGGACCCGGACCAAGTCCGGCATGCGGCCGGACTGATGCGCATCAACCATGTCGGCGAAGTCTGCGCGCAGGGCCTGTATTTCGGGCAGGCCGCGGTTGCCCGCGACCCCGCCACGCGCGGCCATCTGCTCGCAGCGGCACAGGAAGAAACCGACCACCTGAGCTGGTGCGCCGACCGCCTGCACGAGCTGGGCAGCCGCCCCAGCCTGTTCAACCCGCTGTGGTACGCCGGCAGCTACACCATCGGCACCCTCGCCGGCCTGCGCGGCGATGGTTGGAACCTGGGCTTCGTGGTGGAGACCGAGCGCCAGGTGGAGGCCCATCTGGATGAGCATCTGCAGACCCTGCCGCCGGCCGACCAGCGCAGCCGCGCCATCCTGCAGGTGATGAAGCTCGACGAGGCCCGCCACGCCGAGCACGCCGAACATGCCGGCGCACGCAAACTGCCGTTTCCGATCCCGTCGGCGATGGCGCTGGCGTCCAAGGCAATGAAGGCCGTGGCTTACCGGCTCTGAGTGAAGCGCCCACGCGCTTGGATCCACCCCGGAAAATGTGCGGGCCACGGCATCCGGAGACGCCGACTACCCGACACTGCACCGGGCGGCGGCCAACGCATCCGGCCTTCCGGCGCACATCGGCCCTCCAGGAGCGCCGGCAGCCCAAACGGGGGCATCGGCTTAGGAGACCAGCTTCAAGCCGACCACACCGCTGACAATCAAGCCGATGCACAGCAGCCGCGACCACGATGCATCGTCGCCGAACAGCAGCACCCCGGCCACCGCCACGCCGACCGCACCGATTCCGGTCCATACCGCATAGCCGGTACCCACCGGGATGGTACGCAGCGCCTGGGTCAGCAACCACAGGCTGATCGCGGCAAGCACCACCGTCAGAACGCTTGGCCACAGACGGGTGAAGCCTTCGCTGTACTTCAGGCCCAGGGCAAACCCGATCTCGAATACGCCGGCCAGCAGCAGATAGATCCAGGGCATCACACAACTCCTCCACAAATCCAAAAAAAAACGGCGGCCCGATGTCTGCACCGGGCCGCCGTCGGCAATCGTCTGCATCCACTGCAGGGCGGGCCGTCCCGCCAGTTGTCACGGCAGCGGGCACGCCCGCCGCCGCGTTGAGACTCACTCGGCCAGGTTGCGGCCGTGGAACAGCTCCTCGATCTCACGACGCAGCAGCGCTCGATCTTCATGCGCTCCTTGAACGAGAGGTTCTTGGCCTTCTCTTCGAACAGGTACTGGTCCAGGTCGAAGTCCTTCAGGTGCATCTTGGTGTGGAAGATGTTTTCCTGATAAACGTTGACGTCGAACATCTCGTAACGCGACTTGATGTTCTTGGCCAGGAAGTTCTGGATCGAGTTGATCTTGTGGTCGATGTAGTGCTTCTTGCCCTTCACGTCACGGGTGAAACCGCGAACACGGTAATCCATGATCACGATGTCCGATTCCAGGCTCTCGATCAGATAGTTCAAGGCCTTCAGCGGCGAGATCACGCCGCAGGTGGCCACATCGATGTCGGCGCGGAACGTGGCGATACCTTCCTGCGGATGGGTTTCCGGGTAGGTGTGAACGGTGATGTGCGACTTGTCCATGTGCGCGACGACCGCATCGGAGATCAACTCCTTGCCGGCGGCCTTCTTGTCGATCACCGGTTCTTCGGAGATCAGGATCGTGACCGACGCCCCCTGCGGGTCGTAGTCCTGGCGCGCAATATTCAAGATGTTCGCACCGATGATCTCAGCGACATCGGTGAGGATCTGCGTGAGTCGATCGGCGTTGTATTCCTCGTCGATGTACTCGATATAACGCTGGCGCTCCTCTTCGGTACGCGCATAACAGACGTCATAAATGTTGAAGCTCAAGGCCTTGGTGAGGTTGTTGAATCCTTGCAACCTCAGGCGAGGCAACGGCTTGACCACGGCGGTCGATCCTGTAGATGGTGGGAAAGGTGGCGATTATGGGGCAAAGTCCCCCCCTGCGATACGTACCCACATTACCCCGGTTTGCCCGGTGGGGTCAGCGCCGCTAAGCTTGTCCGTTAAGCATGTTCATTCGTCATGTGAACGCCATCATGAGCCAAGGGAACGCCACCACCGTGTCCAACGCGCGCCTCGCCTCCAGCCCACTGGCTCTGGATATAGCCACCATCGAACGCTTTCTGGCCCACAGCCACCGGCGCCGCTACCCTACCCGGACCGATGTGTTCCGCCCTGGCGACCCGGCCGGCACCCTGTATTACGTGATCAGCGGCTCGGTCAGCATCATTGCCGAGGAAGACGACGACCGTGAACTGGTGCTGGGCTATTTCGGCGCCGGCGAGTTTGTTGGCGAGATGGGCCTGTTCATCGAATCGGACAAGCGCGAGGTCATCCTGCGCACCCGCACTCCGTGTGAATTGGCTGAAATCAGCTATGAACGCCTGCACCAGCTGTTCTTGGGGCCGCTGTCCACCGACGCCCCGAAACTGCTGTATGCCATCGGCTCGCAGATCTCCCGGCGCCTGCTGCATACCAGCCGCAAAGCCAGCCGCCTGGCGTTCCTGGACGTGACTGACCGCATCATCCGCACCCTGCACGATCTGGCCAAGGAGCCGGAGTCGATGAGTCATCCACAAGGCACCCAGTTGCGCGTGTCGCGGCAGGAGATCGCCCGGCTGGTGGGGTGTTCGCGTGAAATGGCCGGCCGCGTGCTGAAGAAGCTGCAGGTGGATGGCATCCTTCACGCCCGCGGCAAGACCGTGGTGCTGTACGGAACCCGCTGACACGCCTTCAACCATCGCGCCAGCGCCTGTGCGATCAGCGCGATGATCGCGGCATCCATCAAAAAAGCCCCCTCTCGACCGGGGGCTTTTGTCTGGGCGACACCGCTGCCCGGCGGCCCGGATGATCTGCTGGAACAGCGGCGGAAATACCCGCCCCTGTCCGCCCGACTTCCCCGCAGCCGGCCACCGCAGATGCCGGAGAACCGTTGCCGATGGAGCTTTCCTTGACCGCTCCGGACTCTGCCCGCAGGCTGGCGATATGGAATTTGGCAGCGAGTTCTACTGGTTCATCCTGATCGGGCTCGGTGCGCAGCTGGTGGACGGCGCACTTGGTATGGCCTTCGGCCTGATCTCCTCCTCCGTGCTGCTCAGCATGGGCCTGCCGCCTGCCGCGGTGAGTGCCAGCATCCACACCGCCGAGGTATTCACCACCGGCGCCTCGGGCGTCTCGCACCTGGTGGCCGGCAACGTCGACCGACGCCTGTTCCTGCGCC
>NZ_BAZI01000182.1 GCF_001310775.1 Stenotrophomonas pictorum JCM 9942 | reverse complement strand
CTTCGACCTTGGCCGGAGCGGCCGCGGCGGCGGCAGCGGCGGGCTTGGCAACCTCTTCGGCCACTTCGATCAGCGCCACGACCTTGCCTTCGGACAGGTTGTCACCGACCTTGACCTTGATTTCCTTGACCACGCCGGCCACCGACGAAGGCACTTCCATCGTCGCCTTGTCCGATTCCAGCGTGACCAGGCCCTGGTCCTTCTTGACGGTGTCGCCCACGGCGACCAGCACTTCGATCACCGGAATGTCGCTGTAGTCACCGATATCGGGGACAAGTGCTTCCTTGATTTCGGCCATGAAACTACTCCAGCAACAGTGAGGGAATCTCCTATTGTGGCGTCAGCGGGGCGTAGCGCCAACCGCCGTAACTGAATTCGCATGCGTATGTCCCCGGACAGCTGCACGCCATGTCAATGGCGACGCCGGGCGTGTCCGATGCGTTGCCCCGTCCGTGGCTTGCCGGCTGTCTCAGCTGTCCTGCCCGGTCATGCCCGCGGGGGCTGGGTTTGCAGGGCGCGCCGGGGCAATCAACCAGGGTTGCAGCTGCTGCCAGCGCTGCAGCAGACGCGGCAGGGACCACGCCGCGTTGGCCGGACTGGTGGACGGCAACGCCAACACCGGCAGTCCAACCGCCAAAGGCGGTAAAGCCGGCTGCACCCAGCGCACGAACGCGGCATGGGCCGCCGCGCCATTGCAGGCGATGGCCTGCAGCTGCGGAAGTTGCGACAGCAGTGCCGGCAGCGGGTTGACCACTTCGCTGCCGCGCACGATGGCCGCGTCCAGGCTGCCGGCACGCTGGCATTGGCCGATCACGTCCCACACCCCCACGCCGGCGCGCTGCAGACACTGCATGCGCCGGGCATAGGCCAGCGAGGCATCGAAGTCGCACAGCGCTGCCATCAGCGGCCAGAAGCGGTTGCGCGGATGGGCGTAGTAGCGCGCCTGCTGCAACGACGCCGCGCCGGGCATCGAGCCCAGCACCAGCACCCGGCACTGCCCGTACACCTGCGCGGGCAGGCCCTGCAACACGGTGGGTGCCATCACATGCACCACAACATCGTGAATGACGCTCGGCGGGAAGGCACGGTTTGCATGGGGTTTGCGCTGGGTTTCATGAACATCGATGCGGACGCCGGATGTCGCGTACGAAGGGATTCATCTTGCCATGGCTAGGGTTCTACCGGCCCCGCAGAAAGGGGCCTGGCAACACCGCAATCCCGAACCAGAAAGTACGAGGAGTCCGCTATGCGTTCCATCAAGATGCTCAGCCTTGCCACCTTCGGCGCACTGGCGCTGTCGGCCCCCGCATTCGCGCAGGACGCGACCGGCGACACCGCTTCCGGCAAACATTTCGCCGTGGTTGGCGGCATCAGCCTGCTGCAGCCGAAGACCGATCCGGCCGATGGCATCGACAAGGTCGATGGCGGCCCGGCCCCGACCCTGAGCGCCAGCTACTACTTCAATGACAACTTCGCCATCGAGCTGTGGGGCGCGGCCGACAAGTTCAATCATCGCGTCCGCGCCGACGGTCTGGGCAAGGTCGGCAGCGTGGAGCAGCAGCCACTGGCGCTGAGCGCGCAGTAGCACTTCGGCGCGGCCGACAACACATTCCGGCCGTTCGCCGGCCTGGGCTACTACGAATCGAACTTCAGCAACGAGAAGATCGATGGCCTGAGCGGCACCGGCAACCACGTCGGCATCGAAACCGCCAAGGGCGCGATCGGCACCGTGGGCGTGGACATGAACATCAATTCGACCTGGTTCGCGCGCGCCGACGCCCGCTACATGCATGCCCGCCCGGATCTGCGCGTGGCCGGCCAGAATGCCGGCGAGCTGAAGCTGGACCCGTGGACCATCGGCATCGGCCTCGGCGCCCGTTTCTGATCGCCATCGATAGCGGTTGAGAAAGGCACGGGCCGTTCGCGGTCCGTGCCTTCGTGTATCGGCACTCCGCCGCCCGGGCGGGGCCGGGCTTCATCACTCCACTGCAGCGCGCGGTAGTCGAAGCCGGCCTGCAGCCGCGGCTTGACCACCTCGAAGAACGGTGACACGTCGAAATCGCGTGGCGTGTACAGGCTGTAGTTGCGGATGTGCAGGATCTCCTGGCGCTGTTCATGGCCACCGGCGCAGCCCAGTACCGACTCGATTTCGGGCAGGATCGGATAGCGGATCGACTCGAACGCCTGTGCCAGCAGGGTCGAACAGATCGCCTTGGTCGGCTCGCCGCTGCCCAGCGCGATCAGCCGCCGCCGCAGGTGTGCAGGCACCGGCGGCTGGCGGATCAGGTAGCGGGCCAGATCGAACACGTTCTTCAGGTCGTAGCTGTAGCCCAGCCGCGCACGCAGGAAGCCGACCAGCTGGTCCACCACCGCCGGCGCCAGTCCGTGCGGGCGACAGATCCGGGTGTGCTGGCGGGCGAACTCGCCGAGTGGAATGCGGCGCACGCCCTGCTCCACGTCCACATCGATCAGCATCGGCTGCGGACGCGCGCCCTCGACCAGCGGCTCCTCGCCGATGTACAGCGCCGCATGCGACCAGGTGGACTGGGTCAGGAACTTGATCGCCGTGGCGAAGCGGCTGTTGCCCTCCACCAGCAACACATCGCCGCGCTGCAGGGTCCGCGCCAGCAGCGCCGGATCACTGGTCGAAGGCCGGGTCTGGTGACGCCGCGGTTGCGCGAGAAAGTGCGCCATCCGGCGCCCCAGCAGATGCAGCAGGCCCATCGACGATCTCCGTGTAACGTGGCGCCAGCTAGCGATGCCGCTGGCGGACCGCCACCGGGCGGGCGCTCAGCGCGGACTGCGGTCAAATCCCCGGTAACGCAGGTGATGGCGCACCTTGCGCCGCAGCAGCGCGGCATACATCAAGGCGTAGCCCAGCAGCACCGCTGCCATCGCCAGCAGTCCGGCATGACTGAGCCAGCCGGACGCCGGCCAGGGCACGCCATTGACCGAGGCCTGCCAGCTGCACCAGCCCGGCCACCAGCCACACTGCGATCATCAACGTTAACAGTGCCACCAGCCAGGTACTGGGGGTATAGAACAGTGCCTGCGGGCCGCTTTCAAAGCGGGTCAGCGCATGACCCAGCACACCGAGCAGCACCCCGGCCAGCCAGCCGATAACGGCGTACAGCCACGCGGCGGGCCACCATGCGCTGGCGATCGTGGCAAACAGCGCGAACCCGAGCGTGGAGGCCAGCGTGGCCCAGAAGTTGAGCGTGACCAGCCACGGCCATGCCTGCCGGCGGGCGCCACCGCTGCGAACACGCTGCCACAGCGACAGCGGCAGCAGCAACAACACGATCGCCACGAACACCAGTACGCCCAGGGGCAACGCGATCAGCAATGGTATGGACGGAAACTCCCCTCAAAGCGCACCCGTGATCGATGCGGTTACCGCGGGTGGAGCACGGCAATCCCCGCACGTGCCCCGCAACATCCAGGGAAATGCAACGCCGGCTCAGAACGCCGGCAGCACCGCGCCTTTGTACTTCTGCTCGATGAAAGCCTTCACTTCCGGACTGTTCAAGGCCCGGGCCAGCTTCTGCACACGGGCATCGTCCTTGTTGTCCGGACGGGCGACCAGGAAATTCACGTACGGCGAATCGCTGCTCTCGATGGCCAGTGCATCCTTGGTCGGATTCAACCCGGCATCGAGTGCGTAGTTGGTGTTGATCAGGGCCAGATCGACCTGGTCGAGCACGCGCGGCAGCATCGCCGAATCCAGCTCGCGGAACTTGAGCTGCCTGGGGTTGGCGACGATATCGCGCTGGGTGGACAGCGCGTTGTTTGGATCCTTGAGTTTGATGACGCCGGCGGTGTCCAGCAGGATCAGCGCGCGGCTGTTGTTGCTAGGGTCATTGGGAATGACCACATCGGCCCCGTTGGGCAGCGCGTCCAGCGAGGTGACGCGGCGCGAATAGGCGCCGAACGGCTCGATATGCACGCCGGTGACGGTGACCAGATCGGTCTTGCGGTCCCGGTTGTAGGCGTCCAGGTAGGGCTCTGTCTGGAAGTAGTTGGCATCGACCTGTTTCTGCACCAGCTGGTCGTTGGGCTGCACGTAATCGTTGAACACGCGCACGTCCAGCGTGACGCCCTGCTTTTCCAGGATCGGCTTGACCACCTGCAGGATCTCGGCGTGCGGCACGGCGGTGGCAGCGACCACCAGCCTGGAATCATCGGCGGCGGGCTTGCCGCAGGCGGCCAGGGCCAGAACGGCGGTGATCAGCGGAAGGACAAGCAGCTTTTTCATGGGGGATGGGTTCCTGGAAAAACGGAAACGGCGAGCGCCCCACCCTAGCAGGTGGCGGCGACGCCATTGTCGATGGATCAGCCGGTCACTTGCGGCTGTAGTGCGTGACCAGACGGTCGCCCAGCATCTGCAGGGCCTGTACCAGCACCAGCAGCAGCACCACGGTGACCAGAGCCACGTCGGTGTGCGAGCGCTGGTAGCCGTCGCGGAAGGCCAGATCGCCCAGACCGCCGGAACCGATCGCGCCGCCCATCGCGGTGAAGCCGATCAGCGCGATGGTGGTGACCGTGGCGCCGGCGATCAGGCCCGGCCGCGCTTCGGGCAGCAGCACCTTGAACACCAGTTGCGCGGTGGTCGCGCCCATCGCCTGGCTGGCTTCGATCACGCCCCGGTCCACTTCGCGCAGTGCGGTTTCCACCAGTCGCGCATAGAACGGCGCGGCGCCCACCACCAGCGGCAGGATCGCCCCGCGTACGCCCAGCGAGGTGCCCATCAGACCAAGCGTGACCGGGATCAGCACGATCATCAGGATGATGAAAGGCACCGAGCGCAGCAGGTTCACCAGCAGTGCCAGCACTCCGTACACCACCGGCTTGCGGTGCAGCTGCGGCGAGCCGGTCAGGAACAGCAGCACGCCCAGCGGAAGACCAATCGCCAGGGTCAGCGGCAGCGAGCCGGCCAGCATCAGCAGGGTGTCGATCGTGGCCTGGCCGATGTCGGCCCATTTGCCGGCATCCAGGTGGCGGAAGAAACCGTCCGCGGTGGCGATGATCATCGGCGCAGCTCCTCCACATGCACGCCCGCGGCAACGAACGCGGCCTGCGCGGCGTCCTCGTCACCGCCCACCAGCGCAACGGTGAGCTGGCCGTACGGGGTGTCCTTGATCCGGTCGATACGCCCGGACAGGATGTTGTAGTCCACCCCGGTCTCGCGGGCGATGCGCCCGAGCAGGGGTTCGTAGGTGTCCTGGCCCAGGAAGGTCAGGCGCATGATGCGGCCGCCCACCGCGGCGAAATCGCGCAGCTGCTCGCCTTCATCCACATGCTCGGATTCGGAAACGAACCGGCGCGTGGTCGGATGCTGGGGATGCAGGAACACCTCGGTCACCGGGCCCAGTTCGACCAGATGCCCGGCATCGAGCACGGCCACGCGGTCGCAGACCCGGCGGATCACGTCCATCTCGTGGGTGATCAGCACGATGGTCAGGCCCAGCTCGCGGTTGATCTTGCCCAGCAGCGCCAGCACCGAGGCGGTGGTCTGCGGGTCCAGCGCGCTGGTGGCCTCGTCGCACAGCAGGATCTGCGGGCGGGTGGCCAGCGCGCGGGCG
>NZ_BAZI01000181.1 GCF_001310775.1 Stenotrophomonas pictorum JCM 9942 | reverse complement strand
CCCGGGCGGCGCGATCGTGCCGCTGGGTTCGACCCTGGTGCGCGACCGCTGCCATGCGCTGCCGCCGCAGGAAGTCTGCGCGCGCCTGAAAGACCGCCGCTGGGAACTGATCCGCCGCTACAACAGCGCCCTGCAGAGCGAGCGCCAGCAGCTGGTGCGCGAGCAACGCGGCATCGAGGCGCGACTGGATCAGGATTGCGGCGGCTACTGATCCTGCCCGGTCGGATGCCGGTCCGGCCAATGCAATTCGCAGCAGACCCACTCCGCCGCCGTGTGCATCTCCAGTTGCCAGCCAATACGCCTGGCCAACCGCTGCGCGATGCTCAGACCGAGCCCGAAACCGGGCGCATCGCTGGCCGCCGGCGGATTCCGTATCTCCACCCGCGAGGCTTCGGCCTCCACTACGATCACTCCAGCACCGCCATGTTGGATCGCGTTGAGCAGCAGGTTGGCGAGCAGGGTCTCGACGGCCTCCCACGGCGCATCCCACTGCAATACCGGTGGGACGCTGATGCGGAAGGACTGCATGCGCAGCGCCGCCAGCGGCTGCAGCTCGTCGGTCAGCTGCCGCAGCGCTGAAGCAACATGCGTGTACTGGCGGCCCGTCAGCGTCGTCTCGCTGGACAACCAGAGGATCGCGTTGCCCGCGCGCTCCAGCCGCGACAGCGCACGTTGCAGGCGCTGCAACGCCGGCGATGCGGCCTCCGCTTCTTCCAGCAGAGCCAGACTGGTGCGCGCCGACTGCAACGGCGTGCGCAGCTCGTGCGCGAGGAAAGCCAGTGTTTCCCGCTCACGTTCGACCACCTCGTGCCTGCCACGCCAGACCTCGGCATGCAGCTGCAGGACCTCGGCGAACTCGCTGACCGGTTCATCGCGCGCCAGTGACTCCAGGCTCGCCGGGTCCGGTGCCGCACGCACCTGCGCCACCAATCGCCGCGCGTGCCGTTCCGCGCCGCCGACGAAAGCACTGGCCAGCAACCACGCGCACAGCAAGGTCAGCGTGAACACCGCAGCGGCGTAAGCCAGGCCGGTCGGCAGGCCGGCGGTGACGGTGAGCTCACCGGTCACGTCGTACAGCAGTACCGCACGCGTGCCGTTTTCCGCCGGCACCACCAGCGCGTGCGCGTAACGACCATCATCGCGACGGAACTCCGCCATGGTGCCGACGGCCTGGTCGCCCAGTCGCTGCTGCTCCCGTGCCGGGAGGTGCGCGAGCGGGATCAACTGGAAGTGCACAGGCAGGGGCACTGCCTGCGCACCTGCCGGCAGCGTTGCCGCCAACGTCTGCAGCCGCCGGTCGATGAAGCTGTCCTCCAGCACGAACAACAGCAGCAAGGTGACGCCGGCAAACAGCAGCGACAACAATGCGCCAAAAAGCATCCAGCGGCGGACCAGCACCTGCCGCAGCTACGCCGAAGCATCCGTCGCCCCCTCACTGAAGCGGTAGCCGACGCCGCGCACAGTGGCGACCAGCGGTGTGCCGAATACCCTCAGACAGTGCTGTCGGAGCTGGTAGACATGCATGCGCAACGGATCGCTATGCGGCGGCTCTCCCTGCCACAGGCGCTCACACAAAGCCGGTCGCGACACGAAACCCGGACAGGCCTTCATCAGCTCGTGCATCAGCACGAAGCCGGTGGCATGCAACGGTAACGCGTGGTCGCCGTCGCGCTGCAGCAGGTGTCGCTGGATATCCAGTACGTAGGTGCCGACGCGCAGCTGCAGGCTGCCGGTGTCCGCCGCGTGCGTGGCAATGGCACGGATACGTGCCAACAGTTCCGCCGGCGCGAACGGCTTGACCATGTAATCCACCGCACCGGCCGCGAATGCCGCAAGCTTGTCATCCAGCGCACCGCGCGCGGTGAGGAACAACACAGGCGAACGCAAGCCACCTTCGCACTTCAGCGATTGACACAGCGCCATGCCGTTCTGGTCGGGCAGATTCACGTCCAGAACCAGCAGGTCGAACGACTGCGCCTGCAGACGCGCACGGGCCTGTGCAGCGTTGTAGGCGAAGTCGACCACCACGCCATGGCTGCCAAGGTAGTCACCGATGCCGGCAGCGATATCGACATCGTCTTCCACCAGCAACAGCCGCAGAGGTGGTGTGCGCAGCATCATTGTCTGTTCCCGTTGGTTCCCCCGCGAGTGTAGTCATCCATGCGCCAAGCGTTGCAAGTACCACGCATCGCCCCAATGCCCCTGCATCGCGGCCACCAATGCATGCATCAGCAGCAATCGTTTGTCGGCCCCGGGGGCTGACTGCAGGGCCTTCAAAGCGACATCAATGCCGCCCCGGCGGTACGCCTCCATCACCCTCACCGCCTGCTCCTCTCCGGTCGCCTCGCGCGGAACTGGCACATGGCCAAGCGCTTTCACCATCGCCTCGGCCACCGACCAGGTCGACCACGGGTTCTGCCCGGTCACCAGCCGGCGATCGACCACGGTGTTGTCCAAGTACAGGCCACCTTCGACGAAACGTGCGCCCCGCCGAACCAGCGCATCCTGCAGCAGCGCATCGAAACGCTGCCGCGCATCTTTCATCAGGAACAGTTCCTCGGCATTGGTGAAGCCAGTGACACTGCGCCCCTGCAGCAGCGAGGTGCCATCGTCGAGGGTGACATCAAGCAATGCCGCCGGGCCGTGGCAGACAGCACCGATCACTCCTCCGGCGCCATGGATGTGGCGCACGATCCGCGCGATCGCGGTGTTGCCGGGAAAATCGAACATCGCCCCCTTGCCGCCGACGAAGTACACCGCTGCGTAACGCGACGCATCCACCTGCTCCAGCGGCAAGCTGGCGGCAAGCATGGCCCGCGCTGGCACGTCGTTGAGGAAAGCGTGGTCGGCCGCGACCATGTCCTCGTCATCCACACGCATCGGCGGGGAGCCGCCCTGCGGACTGGCGATGTCCACCGCGTAGCCGTTGGCGATGAAGGTGTAATAGGCACGCGACAGTTCAGTGAGCTCAAAGCCGGCAGGCTTTCCGGTGCCGGGGAAGTGCCCGGCGCTGCTGACCACGGCCAAGATCCGGCCGCGCGTCGGTGCTGGCGCGTCGCGCACAAACGCCAGCTCGGCCACGCTGCTGCGCGGGTCAACCGGGGGCTGGCTGCCCAGATCCAGGCTGTGCAGGTACAGGCCTGCACCGACCGCAAGCACCGCCATGATTACCGTCACGGCCAGCAACAACCGCTTGATCCAACGCCACATGTTCCACTCCCCGGGTCACGCCCTGTTTCAAAGACGCGACCACGATGCAGCGGCAATGTAGAACGAAGATCAATCCACCGCGCGTACGTTCAGAACCCGTAACGCAGGAAGCCGCCGTCCACCGCGATGCATTCGCCGGTGACATAGCTCGACGCCGGCAGGCACAGGAAGCCGACCGCCGAGGCCACTTCCTCCGGTTCGCCGATCCGCCGCATCGGCGTGCGCGCGATCACCTCGTCGTAGTAGTCCGGGTCCGACAGCGGCCCGGAGGTGCGGCGGGTGCGGATGTACCACGGCGCCACCGAGTTCACGCGGATGCCGTCCTCGGCCCACTCGCAGGCCAGGTTGCGGGTCATCTGCTGCAGCGCCGCCTTGGTCATGCCGTAGACCACGCCGCTGCGCACATGGGTGATGCCCGACACGCTGCCAACATTGACGATGGCCGAGGACGCATGGCGGGTCAGCAGCGGATGGGCGTAACGGCACAGCTCGAAGGCCGAGAACAGGTTGGTCTCGAAGATGCCGCGCCACTCCTGTTCGGAATAGTCGTTGGCCGCGCGGGTGACGTTGCCGCCGGCGTTGTTGACCAGCAGGTGCAGGCCGTCGCTGTGGTCTTCGACCCAGTCCAGGATCTCGTGGCGGTCCTCGTCGCTGGAAACATCAGCCGCAAGCGCATGGATCTCGCGATCGGGAAAGGTGTCGGCCAGTTCATCACGCACAGTTTCCAGCGCATCGGCATCGCGGCCGACGATCAGCACGTCGGCGCCCAGCCCCAGCAGCTCGCGCGCGATCGCCAGGCCGATGCCGGCACTGGCGCCGGTCACCAGGGCAGTTTGTCCATCCAGTCGCCAGCGTTGCGGGTTCACCCTATTCTCCTCGTTTGTGCCGCTGCAGCGCCACAAACGGCGCGCCTGGGCGATAGCGCTAGGATAGCCGCTGTCATCCACGGAGCCGGCCCATGAAATTTCCCGCGCTGATCCTGCTGCTGGCGACAGCGGCTCTTTCGGCCTGTGGCAAGCCGCAGCCACCGGACACCGAACGCCCTCCCGAACCGCAAGCCACCGCGCTGCGCGAGGCCATCGCCCGGCCGCTGGAACAGGCCAAGGCCGCACAGACCGCCGTGGATGAGGCCGCCAAGGCGCAGCGCGCCGCGCTGGATGCGGCCAGCGCCGATACCCGCAAACAGTAACGCCGCCCGGAAAGGGCGGCGTCTGGGGTCATCCAAGGGGCCGCCCACGCGGCCCGGTTGGATCAGGCGCGGCCGGTCACAGGCCGCAGAAACAGTAGGCCAGCGACTTCACCGGCGCACCGTTGCGGTCTTTGACCGCGTCTTCGACAAAGCGCAGCTGGGTGTCCAGCTCCGGCATCTGCTTGGCCAGCATCATCCGCGCGATACCCGAATCGGCCAGCATCCAGGCCCCGGCGCGGCTGCCGGCAAAGCCGGTCATGAACTGCGCGAACGGGGTAGCGGCCTTCTCGATGTAGCGCACCCGGTACTTGCCGGACTCGCCCAGCTTGGCGCGGGTGGCGGCATCGGCCACGGCGGCCTTGAGCCACCGAACGCGTCGACCAGACCACGCTCCTTGGCCTGCGCCCCGCTCCACACGCGGCCCTGGGCCACTTCGTCCACCGCTTCGACGCTCTTGTTGCGCGCCTGCGCGACCTTGCCGGTGAAGTCGGCATAGCCCTTGTTGATCACCGACTGGATCACCTGGCCCACCGCCGGGTCCATCGGCCGGGTGATGTCGAACGCGCCGGCGAAGCGGGTGGTGCCCACGCCGTCGGTATGCACGCCGATCTTGTCCAGGCTGCGGGTCAGGTTCGGAATCATCCCGAAAATGCCGATCGAGCCGGTGATGGTGGATTCGTCGGCATAGATGCGATCGGCGTTCATACTGATCCAGTAGCCACCGGACGCGGCCAGATCGCCCATCGACACCACCACCGGCTTGCCGGCGGCCTTGAGCGCATCCACTTCGCGGCGGATCTGCTCGGAGGCGAACACCTCACCGCCGGGCGAATCGACCCGCAGCACCACCGCCTTGACGTCCTCATCGTCGCGCGCCTCGCGCAGCAGCGCCGAGGTCGACACCCCGCCGATACGCCCGGCCGGCAGGTCGCCGCCGGCGATCTCGCCTTCGGCCACGATCACCGCGACCTGCGGACGCGAGTCCATCGGCGAGCGGAGGGCGTCGATCTGGGTCAGATAGTCGGCCAGCGCGATCTGGCGATAGCCGCCGTCGGCATCGCTGTCGGCCACCCCGCGCTCGGTCAGCAGCGTGTCCACTTCCTCGCGCGTCTTCAGGCCATCGACCAGCTTCTGCTGCAGCGCGAACCGGGCCAGGTCGCCCTCGGCCGCGGCGATGCCTTCGGGCAGCGTG
>NZ_BAZI01000180.1 GCF_001310775.1 Stenotrophomonas pictorum JCM 9942 | reverse complement strand
ACAGCACCGCCTTGTGCGCCGCACCGGCGGGCGCCAGCGCCCGCGCATCTTCCAGGTTGCCCTGATCGGCGCACAGGATCAGGTCAAAGCGATCGAAATCCTCGCGCAGCAGCTGTCGGGCCTTCAATCCGCCGATATCCACGCCATGTCCGCGTGCGCAGGCAATCGCACGCGGATCCGGTGCGCGGCCGATGTGCCAATCGGAGGTTCCGGCCGAATCCAGCTCGACCCTCCCGGTCAACGGGGATTGGGCGATCCGCCGCCGCAGGGCGCCCTCGCCCATCGGTGAACGGCAGATATTTCCCAGGCAAACCACCAGCAGCCTCACCCGCCTGCCCTCATCATCGCCTCGGCCCTCTCCAGATCTTCGGGGGTATCGATACCCGGCGGAAACGGTGCCGGCGACAGCGAGACCGAGATACGGAACCCGGCTTCAAGTGCACGCAGTTGCTCCAGTGATTCGACCTGCTCCAGCACGCCCGGCGGCATCGCCGCGAACTGGCGCAGGAAACCCGCGCGATAGCCGTAGATGCCGATATGGCGGAGCCATTGCCCGGCAGGCAGAACGTCCTTTGACTGCGCAAAGGCATCGCGATGCCACGGGATCGGCGCCCGGCTGAAATACAGGGCGTCACCGTCGGCGGTGCGGACCAGCTTCACCACATTGGGATCGAACAAGGTGGGAGCATCTTCCACCGGCGCAGCCAGGGTGGACATGGGGGCGCCACTTTGCGCCACTGCCTCGGCAACTGCACGGATGCCGGCGGCGGGCGCGAACGGCTCGTCCCCCTGCAGATTCACCACGATCACATCGTCGTGCCAGCCGGCATGGCGCGCGCATTCGGCCAGACGGTCCGTTCCGGAAGCATGCGCGGTATCCGTCATCGCCACACGGATCCCTTCCAGCCCGTCGAGCGCGGTGGCGATACGCGCATCATCCGTGGCGACCCACACCTCGCGCGCACCGGCATCCAGCGCACGTTTGGCGACATGCAACACCATCGGCTCGCCGGCCAGCAGCGCCAGCGGCTTGCCGGGCAGGCGCGTGGAGGCAAAACGCGCCGGTATGGCGACAACGAAATCGGGAATCGAGCCCATATTCACTCCTTGACCGGCAACAGCTGCCTGTATTCCGCCCTGTCCATCCGCTCCCGGATCAGGGAAGTGGAAGGCATCAAATGATCCAGTCTTTCAACCACGCGCCAGCTTGACCAGCCGGTCCAGCAAGGCCACCCAGAAGGCAGCAGGCAGCTCGGCCTGCAACGGCACTACAAAATGCCAGTCATTGGCGAACGCCTGGCACTTCACCGCGTCTTTCTCGGTCATCAGTACCGGCAACTCGCTACCGAATGAGAGGTCTTCGGGCCGATAGCGGTGATGATCGGCGAACGCATGCGGCACCACGCCGATGCCCCGGGCGCGCAGCATCTGGAAGAAGCGCTGTGGATGCGCGATTCCCGCCACGGCATGCACGCGCTGTCCAGCAAAACTGTGCAAGCTGCGCACACGCCCGCCGTTGAGCGGCCGCGCCGAATCGATTCGAAGACGCATGGCCCATTCGCCAAAGCCCGATGCCGGCGCTCCACCTGCCGAATCGCTGGCCTGCCCCAGATTGACCACGCGGAAATCGCAGGCAGCGGCGCGTGCCACAGGCTCACGCAACGGACCGGCCGGCAACAGGCGGCCGTTGCCGTAACGACGCTGCGCATCAACCACTTCGATCTCGATATCGCGCGCCAGACGATAATGCTGCAATCCGTCATCGCAGACGACCACGTCGCACCCGGCGCCCAGCAGGGCCTTGGCGGCGGCGACGCGATCCTTGTCCACGCGTACCGGCACCCCGGTTTTCCATGCGATGAGCAGGGGTTCATCGCCCGCCAGGCCCGGCGGCATCTCCGGAGTGACCCATCGCGCCGTATCGGCCTCATCACGGCCATAGCCGCGACTGGCGACACCCGGTTTCCAGCCGGCTTCGCGCAGGCGCGTGACCAGTTCGATGGTCAATGGCGTCTTGCCCGTACCGCCGGCGGTGATGTTCCCCACCACGATCACCGGTACCGGCACCTGCCGGCTGCGCAGAACCCCCCGGCGATACAACCAGCGACGCAGGCCGGAAACGGCGCCATACAGCGGCGCCAGCACTTTCGCGACCGCCGGCACCTGGCCACCGTCGTACCAGTACGCCGGTGTCTGTGGACCTTGCCGTGCCATCAGCCCTGGCTCTCCCGGAACTGCATACGGTGCAGGTGCTCATACAGGCCGCCGTGCGCCATCAGTTCGGCATGGGTGCCGCGCTCCACAATGCGCCCCTGGTCCATCACCAGCACCTGGTCGGCGTGTTCGATGGTCGAAAGGCGATGGGCGATGACCAGCGTGGTGCGATCAGGCATCAGTTTCTGCAGCGCATCCTGCACCAGACGCTCGGACTCGTTGTCCAGCGCGGCGGTGGCTTCATCCAGGATCAGGATCGGCGCATCCTTGAGCATCGCGCGGGCGATGGCCAGACGCTGGCGCTGGCCGCCGGAAAGCTTGCCGCCCTTCGCCCCAACCTGCTCGTCCACACCCATCGGCATCTGTCCGACGAACTCCCGCGCATTGGCACCGGCAATGGCCCGTTCCAGCTGTTCATCACTACTGGAGGCCAGCTCGCCATACGCCACATTCTCGGCGACGCTGCCGTTGAACAGCGTCACATGCTGTCCGACCAGTGCGATCTGACGACGCAGGTCGGCCAACCTGTAGTCCTGCAGCGGATGCCCGTCGAGCAGGATCTGCCCACTTTCGATCTCGTAGAAACGTGGAATCAACTTGATCAACGTCGACTTGCCGCTGCCGGAACGGCCGACGATGGCCGTCACCGTACCGGGCCTGGCGATGAAGCTTATGTCTTCCAGCGCGGGCTTGGTCTGGCCTTCGTAACGGGCGCTGACATGCCGGAATTCCAGCTCTCCCCGTGCACGCGTCAAAGGCACGCTCCGGTGTCCGTCTCGTCGGCCGCATCCAGCACCGTGAAAAGACGCTGTGCGGAAGCAATGCCACGCTGGGTCATGTTCTGCACATTGGTCAACTGCTTGAGCGCTGGAATGATGGTCAGCATCGCCATCATCAAGGCGACAAAATCTCCCACGGTCAGCCGCCCTGCCGCGGCTTCGTGACCGGCGATAAACAGCAGCGCGGCCAGACCGATGGCACCGATCAGCTGCACCATCCCCGAAGAAATACTGCGCGTCGCCTCCACCTTCATCGCCAGTCGCAGATTGGTGTTGGCAAGGCCGGAATAACGCGCCATCTCACGGGGCTGGGCACCGTAGATCTTCACTTCCTGCTGACTGGACAAGGTCTGGTCGGCCGCCTGCAACAGTTCGGCACTGCTTTCCTGGATCCGGTGGCTGATACGGCGGTAGCGCTTGGCCACCTTGTTCATCACCCATGCCAGCGGCGGGGCCAGCACGAAGATGGCCAGCGTCACCTGCCAGCTGTAATAGAACATCATCGCCAGCGAACCCAGTGCCTGCAGCGACTGCTGCAATACCACCTTCATCGCATCAATGGCGGCCTGCGCGACCTGGTCACTGTCCGAGCCCAATCGCACCAGCATCGATGGAACCGGCTCGGCATCAAAGCGCTGGCCGGGAAGCCGCAGATACTTGCCCAGCACCCGCACCCGCAGGTCCCGCGCAATGCTGCGCGCGGCCTTGCCCATGCCGATGTCGGTCAGGTAACCGGCCACACCCCGCAGCAGAAACAGGCCGATGATCGCCAAGGGCATCCATGGATTGATGTCCTCCGGATTCACCAGGTTGTCGGTGATCGGGCTCATCAACGCCAGAAAGCCCATGCCGGCGGCCGCTTCGATCAGCATGCCCGCCAAGGCCATGAGCAGCAGCACCCGGTAGGGCCTGGCAAAGCCGAGCAGGCGCTTGTAGGTCTGCCATGGGCTGGCCAGTACGCTCATTGCCTGGCTTCCGGTGCAGTGGCGATGGCGATGCGGCGGAAGCCCAACTGGCCCAGTGCGTCCTGCGCGGTGACCACGGCTTGATAAGGTGTGCGGGCGTCGGCGCGCAGCAGCACCGTCTGCTCGCGATCAGCACCGGCCAGTTGACCGATGGTCTGCTTCAACGACTCGATGTCGGTGCGCAGCACTTCCTGGTCATTGATGAAATAACGGCCATCGGCATTGACCAGCACGCTCAGCGAGCGGGGCGGCTCGGGGTTGTTCTGGTCGCTGGCAGTGGGCAACTGCAGCTGCAAGGTGGAGCGCGCATCGAACGTGGTGGTGACCACGAAGAAGATGATCAGCACCAGAATCACATCGATCAGCGGAACCAAATCGATCTGCGGCTCATCCTGCAAGCGGTTGTCACGGATACGCACGGCTCAGGCCTTTTCCATCGCAGCCGGACGCTGGACACCGGTGGCCTTGTTGGCCGCCAGCACCGCCGGACGGCCATCGAGCGAATCCAGCAGGGCACCGGCTTCCTGCTCCATTTCGATCACATAGCCGTCGATGACCCCGCGGAAATAGCGATGGAACATCAACGCCGGAATCGCCACCATCATGCCCGTGGCCGTGCACACCAGCGCCTTGCCGATACCGCCAGCCAGCTGATTCACATCGCCCACACCATGGTCCAGTATCCCCAGGAACATCTGGATCATGCCGACCACGGTACCCAGCAAGCCCAGCAACGGGCCCGCCGAAGCGATGGTGCCCAGCGCATTGAGGAAACGGCCCATGCGGTGAACCAGATGGCGACCGGTGTCTTCGATTCGCTCGCGGATCTGGTCGCGCGGCCGGTTGCGCGCTTCCAATGCCGCCGCCAGCAACGCCCCCAGGGGAGAATTGGCACGCAGGGATTCGATATGCGAGGCATCGAGCTTGCCCCGTGCGGCCCAGTTGCGGACTTCCTGCCCCAACCCCGGCGGCAGCACTTCGTTACGCCGCAGTGTCCAGAAACGCTCCAGGACAATCGCCAAAGCCAGTACGCCCAACAACAGCAGCGGCACCATCGGCCAGCCGCCCGCCTTGACCAGTTCCCACACGTTTCAACCCTCTGGCACTGCGGCCATCTGTTCGATCGGCGATAGGATAGCAGCCGCCCGGGCCCGCTCCGCTGCATCCCATACATGCGAGCGCCAGATCCGGCGTTCACGCACCTGCAGATCCTGACCACCCAGCCAGACGCTGACCGCGCCACTGGTTGCGGTATTCAGCACTTCGGCCCCCGCGTGCTGCCAGCGCCGGACAACGTCCGCGCGCGGATGGCCAAAGCGGTTGCCATGCCCGGTAGAGACCACCACCAGCCGGGGCCGGATGGCGGCGACAAAATCCGGGCGCGAGGATCCGCCACTGCCATGGTGCGGGGCCACCACGACATCGGCCTTCAGCAGCGCCCGGCTGCGCTTCACCAGCCCCTGCTCGATCACCTCGCCGATATCCCCGGTCAGCAGTACCGTGCCATGGGGTGATGCCACACGCAGCACACAGCTGGACTCGTTCCCCAGATAGGGAAACCCCGGTGTGGGATGCAGGAACTGGAATTCCACGCCATCCCACCGCCAGCGCTGCCCGGCCACGCAGGGAGTGGCCGCCGCCAGGCTCAGGCCCGGCGG
>NZ_BAZI01000179.1 GCF_001310775.1 Stenotrophomonas pictorum JCM 9942 | reverse complement strand
CGCTGCTGGTGCTGGGCAGTGGCAGCAATGTGCTGCTGGCCGCCGATCCGCAGGCCACGGTGCTGGTGTTCGACAACCGCGACCTGCACATCCTCGAGCACCGCGCCGACCACGCCATCGTGCGCGCCGGTGCCGGCGTGATCTGGCATGAGCTGGTGCTGTGGTCGCTGGCCGAAGGCCTGTCCGGACTGGAGAATCTGGCGCTGATTCCCGGTACCGCCGGAGCCGCGCCGATCCAGAACATCGGCGCCTACGGCGTGCAGGTGGGCGAGTTCATCCAGACCGTCGAAGCCTGGGATACGCAGGAACAGGGGTGGGTACGGCTGGACCAGGACGCCTGCCGGTTCGCCTACCGCGACAGCGTGTTCAAGGCCGAGGCCGACCGCTACCTGATCACCGCCGTGGAGTTCCGCCTGCCCTTGCTGCATGAGCTGCGGCTGGACTATGCCGGCATCCGCGAAGAGCTGCAGGCGCAAGGTATCCAACAGCCGGTATCGGCCGATGTGGCCAATGCGGTGATCGCCATCCGCCGCCGCAAGCTGCCCGATCCGGAGGTGCTGGGCAACGCCGGCAGCTTTTTCAAGAATCCGATCCTGCCGCTGGAACAGGTGGAGGTGCTGCTGCAGCACTATCCCGCCCTGCCCGTGTTTCCGGGCAACGACGCGGCCAGCCGCAAGGTGTCGGCCGCCTGGATGATCGAGGCCAGCGGCTGGAAGGGCCGTCGCGAGGGCGATGCCGGCGTCTCGCCGGACCACGCGCTGGTACTGGTCAACCATGGCCACGCCACCGGTGCCGAACTGCTCGCGTTCGCGCGACGTGTTTCGGCGGCGGTGCTGGAGAAGTTCGGCGTCCCGATCGAACCGGAGCCACGGCTGATCGGCGCACAATGGTGAGCATCACCGCCGCGAACCGCGCGACTCCCGCACCGCTGCGCGCGGCGCTGCTGATGTTTGCCAGCGCGATGGCGTTCGGGCTGATGGCCATCGCCATCCGCTACGCCACCGGCCATGTGCCGACCCAGGAAGTGGCGTTCTTCCGCAACGGCTTCGGCCTGCTGGCGCTGCTGCCGGTCCTGCTGCGCCCAGGCCACGGCTCGCTGCGCACCCAGCAGCTGCCGCGCTACTTCCTGCGCAGCGCCATCGGCCTGGCGTCGATGCTGTGCGGCTTCTGGGCCATCGGTCACCTGCCGCTGTCGCAGGCCATCTCGCTGTCCTACTCCACGCCCTTGTTCGTCACCATCGCCGCGGTACTGTGGCTGGGCGAGAAGGTCCGGGTCCGGCGCTGGGCGGCGGTGATCGCCGGCTTCATCGGCGTGCTGGTGATCGTGCGCCCGGGAGTGTCAGGCTTCCAGGCCGGAAGCCTGATCGCCGTCGCCGCCGCCATGCTCAGCGCCCTGGTCGCGATCCAGATCAAGCAGCTCACCCGCGTCGACGGCCCCGACACGGTGGTGTTCTACACCTATGTATTCTGGGTGCCGCTGTCGTTGGTGCCGGCACTGTTCGTCTGGGTCTGGCCGTCGCTCACCGGCTGGCTGTGGCTCGTCGCCACCGGCGTGCTGGGCACGGTGGGACAGCTGTTCTGGACCCGCGCCCTGAAGCTGGGCGAAGTCTCCGCACTGACCCCGATCAGCTTCACCCAGCTGCCGCTGGTGGTGACGCTGGGCTGGCTGCTGTTTGGCGAAGTGCTGGATGGCTGGACGGTCGCAGGGGCACTGATCATCCTCGGCTCCAACGCTATATCGCCCACCGCGAGGCGGTACTGGCCCGCAGGGCGGCCCCGCACGCCGCCTGCACCAGCGGCAAGCTCGACGGATAGACCCCTTCTTGGCTGGGCGCTGAAGGCCCTGCAACCACGCCGTATCCGCTGAGGCGGCATGCCCCCTCATGCCACCCGGCCGACGCCCGCGGCCGCAGCGTGCTCCAACACGGAGGCCGGACAGAGTTCAGCGCCTCTCCAACCGCATGCCGAAGGTGATCCATGCCGCCGCTTGGCGCCTGCCGCCTGGCGGGCCGGCGCGCTGCGGAAAACATCCCCAGCTCAACCACACACCCGGTTGCGCCCGCTGCGCTTGGCTTTGTAGAGCAGCAGATCGGCGCGGCTGATGAGTTTTTCGTGATGGGTCAGCCCGACACGGTCGGCGACGCCGATGCTCACCGTCATTGTGAATCCGGGGGCAAAAGCGGAGGTGTCGATGGCGGTCACCGCCTGGCGCAACGCTTCGCACCGTGCCAGCGCCTGCTCGCGCGCAAGACCGGGAAACAGCAGCGCGAACTCCTCGCCGCCCCAGCGCGCCACAAGCACCTCATCGCCGGCATGCGCGCGGATCGTGTCGGCAGCGGCGCGCAGCGCTGCATCGCCGGCGGTGTGCGAGTAGCCATCATTGATGCGTTTGAAGTAATCCAGGTCGGCCAGCGCCAGCGCCAGCGGCGTCCCTTCCGTTGCGGCCCTGTCAAAGTCACGCGCGAGCGCTTCGTCAAAGGCGCGACGGTTCATCAATCCCGTGAGTGCATCCTCGCGCGCCTGTCGTTCGAATGCCTCGGCCTGGACGCGCAGATCGCGGGTACGCTCCTCCACCTGCGTGCCGAGACGGCGCTTGGCCGCCTGCAGGGCGTGCACGCGCCAGCGATACCAACCGTACAGCGCAAGCAGGGCCACCCCCGCCAGGCCGAGCCGGAAATCGCGGCGCTGCAGCAGCCGGGGCTGGATATGCAATGCGATGCGCGCCTCCTCGCGGCTCCAGCCCCCATTGGGATGGGCGGCCGATACGCGGAATACGTAATGGCCGGGGTCGAGGTTGGTGTACTGCGCAAAACGCAATGCGCCGCGCTCGACCCACTCCGGATCGAAGCCGTCGAGCCGGTAGCGATAGCGGATTTTTTCTGGAATCAAATAGCTCAGGCCGGCGAAATGCAGCTCGAGCTTGCGCGTGCCCGGTGGCAGGCGAAGCTCGGCCTGCAGCGGCACGGGACGATCATCCACGCGCACTTCCTCAATGACCACTGGCGGCGGCATGCGGGTAAGTTCGTGGATGCGGCCCGGCCCGGTCATCGCCAGTCCCCCGGCGGTGGCGAACCAGAGCTTTCCATCCGCGGTGCGCCACGCAGCCGGCCCGGAATTGCCGTTGTTCTGGGCACTCACCAGACCATCGCTTTCGTCGAACCATTCCACCTCCAGGCCCGATTGCCGGCCATCGGCCACGGCGTCCAGAGCCTGTCGCGCCACGCGCAACATGCCGCGGTTGGAGGTTAGCCAGAAATGATCCTCGCCGTCGGCCAGTACCTGGAAGATCTTGGCCACCGGCAATCCCTGCCCGGTACCAATCAGGCGCATCTGTCCGTCGCGGAGGCGGATCAATCCCTGGTTGGTCGCCAGCCACAGCGTGCCGTCATCGGTTTCGTGCAGGCCGAACACGTTGCTGGCGCCGAAATCGCGCAGCGGGTAAGCGCGGACATGCTCGCCGTCGATCTGCGCCAACCCGTTGGAAGTGCCGACCCACAGCACGCCATGGCGATCCTGGTGCAAAGCGATGATGAAGTCACTGGGCATGCCCTGGGCCAGGGTGTAGTGCCGCACACCCCGCGCGTCGACCCGGTTCAAGCCGCGCGAGGTGCCCACCCAGAGGGTGCCGTCCGCGGTTTCCAGCAGGGCGCGCACCTGGTTGCCGGTCAACCCACTGCGGCTGTCGAGATGGCGGCGCACGCGACCATCCCACAGCACCGCGCCGTGACTGTAGCTCCCCACCCAGACACCGCCTGCGCGCGACCTGCCGAGACTGAGCAGGGAATCACCGGGCAGGCCGTTGCGGCTGCCGGCTGCACTGAAACGACCATCACGCAGCCAGCCCAGGCCATCACTGGTGGCAACCCACAAGGTGCCCTGCGCATCGGCCAGCACACTGCGCACATAGGCGTTGGGCAAGCCGTCCTGCAGGCCGAACGTGCTGAAAGGCGCGTTGCGAAGGCGCACAAGGCCGCCGTTCGTACCGACCCACAGACTGTGTTCGCGATCCTCCCAGATTGCGGAAATCTGTTCATTGGGCAGGCCGTTGGCATTGCCGATGCGCTCCAGCCCATAGCTCCGGCTGTGGCGATACAGACCGGTGACGGTGCCCAGCCAGGCGGTTCCATCGGCCTCCACCATGATGCGGGTCACATTGGAGGGCGGCAGGTCCGGCGCCAGTGGTGCAAACCGTTCGCCGTCCTGCCGCCACGCCCCCTGCTCCATGCCGACATGGATGCGGCCATCCGGCCCGGAGACCACGGTGAACGCCTGTCCGGGCGGCAGACCCTCCGCCGCACCCAGTGCCACAAAACGCTTGCCTGAAGAGCGCGCCACACCGCCGGCAGTGGCGACCCAGATCGTACCGTCGTCCGCCTGCAGGAGCTTCAGCACGGAATTGCCTGGCAAGCCGGCATCGACATCGAAGCGCGTGATCGCACCATTGCTGCCGACATGCAACACGCCGCTGCCATGGGTTCCCACCCACAGCCCGCCATCTCGGTCCTCCACCAGATCGATGACCTGGTCCTGCGGCAGGGCTTCGCTGCCCGGCCAGGCACTCCAGCGCCCGGCGTGATAACGCACCACGCTGCCGCCCGCTGTCCCCAGTAGCAAGCCACCATCGCGTGCCACCCGTACGACCAGCACACTGCTGTCGCGCAATTCAGGCACCGCCCGCTGGTCGAAGATGCGGAAGTCGATTCCGTTGTAGCGCACCACACCTTCCCAGGTGGCGAACCACAGGTAGCCGTCCGGTGTCTGCGCGATGCCGTGGATCAGGTTGTGCGGAAGCCCTTCGCGCGTGGTCCATACTTCCCTGAAGTAGCCATCGAGCGGCCTGGGCGCCAGGCTCAGCGCCGGCCACGGAACCAGACAGAGCATGCACAGCAGGAGCACACCGCACAGCCGCTTCCAATGCGCGAATCGCCAGCTGTGCTCCCGAGCGTGCCCGGACGGGAAACGCACACAGGACTTGCCACCCTGATCGAACCCGTTGCGCGAGGCAAAGGCGTCATGCGGCATCGGGTTCCACCTGTTCGGCCATAAGGAAATGATCACCATAGTAAAGCCGTGCGGCCAATAGATCCGGCATCGACGAACACCACGGACGCGACTGACGTGCTGGGTACGGCGCCGCTCTGCTGGCCATGTTGAACCCGCCGCCCGCAGGTCCGCCGCATAAAGCAACGCCCCTGACGGGGCGTTGTGTGCGGCTGATTCAAACGCGGCAGGCCACCGGCGCTGGCACCGGAAGGATCACTCCCACTCGATCATCAACAGGTCACGCAAGCCCGCGTGGTTAAAAGGATTTGCGATGATCAACATGGGCCATTACCGTCGCTTTTACCGTCATCCGACAAGAGCTTTGTTTAGCGCGGAAGATGAAGGGGTTTGAGGGGCGACGACTCTGGCAACTCCATCGTCAATCGCCCTCTAGGATAGCGCAGACATGCACAGCGGTCTTCCTCCAAGCCTCACTTAGGGCCTGTTAACACTACTTGCTAACATACTGCGCATGGAACTTACGCCTGCGCAATTCGCGCGTATCGAGGATTGCCTGCCGCGGCAGCGGGGCAATGTGTCGCTGGACAACCTTCAAGTGCTCAACGCGATCCTGTTCGTGGCCGAAAATGGCTGCAAGTGGCGGGCCCTGCCCAAGCGGTTCGGCAACTGG
>NZ_BAZI01000178.1 GCF_001310775.1 Stenotrophomonas pictorum JCM 9942 | reverse complement strand
CCGCTACGGCCGCCGCCGCGGTATCCGCACGCTGTTTTCGGTGCTGAGCCGGCTCGGTGACGGGGTGTTCTGGTATGTGCTGATGGTCGCGCTGGTGCTGGCCGACGGACTAGACGGGCTGCGCGCCGCCCTCCATATGGCGCTCACCGGTGCAGCAGCGCTGGCGCTGTACAAAGGGCTCAAGCGCTGGACCCGGCGCCCGCGTCCGTTCGCCGCCGACCTGCGCATCCGCGCCTGGATAGCGCCCCTGGACGAATACAGCTTTCCGTCCGGACACACACTGCATGCCGTGGCATTCACTTGGGTGGCGCTGGCCTACTACCCGCAGCTGGCGCCGCTGCTGCTGCCGTTCTGCGCCGGCGTGGCGCTCTCGCGCGTGGTGCTGGGGCTGCATTATCCCAGCGACGTGCTGGCCGCCACCGGCATCGGTCTGGGGCTCGGCGGCCTCTCCGTGCACCTCGCCCCCCTGTCCGCCGGGTGAACAGCCCCTACAATGCGGAGCATGACGACACTGTTCATCTCCGACCTGCACCTGGACCCGAGCCGTCCGGCCATCACCGAGCTGTTCCTTGATTTCCTGCGTGACCAGGCGCGCCAGGCCCAGGCGCTGTACATCCTCGGCGACCTGTTCGAAGCCTGGATCGGCGATGACACGCCCTCCAGCGCGGCCGATGCGGTGGCTACCGCCCTGCGCGCACTCCACGACGCCGGTGTCCCGGTGTACTTCATCCGCGGCAACCGCGATTTCCTGCTCGGCAACGACTATGCCGCCCGTGCCGGCATGCGCATCCTGCCCGACCCGGCGGTGATCGAGCTGTACGGCAAACCGGTGCTGCTGCAGCACGGCGACCTGCTGTGTACCGATGACACCGCCTACCAGGCCTTCCGCACGCAGACCCGCGACCCGGCCTTCCAGGCCCAGTTCCTGTCGCAGCCATTGCAGGCCCGCATTGCCTTCGCCCAGCAGGCGCGGGCGGCCAGCCAGGCCCACCAGTCGGAAATGAAGGAAGGCGACCGCGCCCAGTTCGAAACCGTGACCGACGTGGCCCCGGCCGAAGTCGCTGCGACGTTCCAGCGCTACGGGGTGGACACCATGATCCACGGCCACACCCACCGCCCGGCGATCCATGCGCTGAAGGTGGGCGGACGCGATTGCACCCGCATCGTGCTGGGCGACTGGTACGAACAGGGCTCGGTACTGCGCGTGGATGCCGATGGCTTCACGCTGGATGCGCTGGGCTAGACCTAAGCGCCACCTGGCCCAACAACGGAACGGCAGCCTCGCGGCTGCCGTTGCTGTTTCAGGGTGCGGGCACCGGGACCGCCGGATCTCGGGCGCAGCTTTGAGGGTTTCCGCACCCAGCACAAACTCCGCCGTGTAGGGATGGGGCAGATCGGACATGCCATCCGAACAGGTCGCACGTTCGATGGTCAGGCGGAATGCGTCCTGCCCTTCACCGCCCTGCACCCGCAGGCGGCCGTCGCGCACCTCACGCGTCCCCTCGAAATGACGCGGGCTCTGCTGGGTGTCCGGGGTGGTGTAGTCCAGCGCCGCACCCTCCACGCGTACGCCCCAGAACGGCTCGGTACCGGAGGCCTGCAGAACGGCCGGATAGTCATCGGCAGCAGCCGGCGCGGTGATCGCGGAAGACGACGCGGAGGGCGCAGCGGCGACCGGTCCGGGCGCCTGCCGGGCACAGCCCAGCAGAGCCAGCATCGGCACGACCAGCCAGAGAGGCGAATGCTTCATTTCAGATCCTTGAGAGCAATGACGGACCTCAACCCTACAGCCACAGCGCCTGCTGCTGTATCACCCGCTGGTAATAGCTGATGTTGGCACGCGTTGCATAGAGGGCAGCGAAAACGTAACCGACACCGTTGGCGAACTTACCCAAGCCAATCAATTCCATAACCAGCACGCAGGTGATGGCGATGATCACGTACGCCAGCGCCTGCCGCCACAACCCTTTGGCCAGGAAGTAGAACGGCCCGAACAGAAAAGCGAGGATGTTGAACTGGATGCCGGCGCGCTCACCAAATGGCAGCTCTTTGAACCTGGGCAGCTTTGGTCCACCGGCGGCTTCTATCGTGCGGAAACGCCGCTTCCAGGTATCGGACACATCCGCCTGCGCAATGGCGTCGCGCTGCATGGCGCGTGGCGGTGAGGGTGGCTGCGCCACCGATGCCGGCGCTTGATAGGGATTGCTGTTGTATGGATCTGTCATCGCCCACTCCATTGCACGCAGCCCAGTGGCACCGACGTCGCCTCGTCGGCACGATCAACCGCGCCGATACTGGGCTGGGCCATGGATCAGGTCAAGGCGGAAGCTACCGGGCCGTGGTCGGGGGCGGCACGCCTCTGCGGACGACACAGCTTCATTCGCTGACAAGCAACGCCGTGCGCGCCGGCAGCGTCACCTGGCAACATCAGCAAGCGGCAGCGCTCAGCCCGCCTGCTCCACCAGATCGGCCAGTTCCTCGTCATCGAAGCCGGCCAGCAGCCGCGCCTCCAGATTGAACGGCCCGCGCAGATAGCCGTGGGCGTATTCGCCCAGCAGCTGCTTGAAGCGCTCACGCGGCTCGACGCCTTCGCGCTCGCAGTACCAGCGGTACCAGCGCGAACCGGCGGCGACATGCGCCACTTCCTCGCGCAGGATCACCTCCAGCACATCGGCGGTGGCGTCATCGCCCAGCGAGCGCAGTTTGCCGATCATCGCCGGGGTGACATCCAGCCCGCGCGCCTCCAGCACCCGCGGCACCAGCGCCATGCGCGCCAGCCCGTCATGCGCGGTCTTCTCGCACATCTCCCACAGGCCGTTGTGCGCGGGGAAATCGGCGTAGTCGTGGCCGTGCGCCCGCAGCCGCTCGCGCAACAGCACAAAGTGGCGCGATTCATCGTCCGCGCAACTGACCCAGTCCGCATAGAAACTGCCCGGCAGGCCACGGAAGCGGTACACCGCGTCCCAAGCCAGATCGATCGCGTTGAGTTCGATATGGGCGATGGCGTGGATGAAGGCCGCGCGTCCTTCCGGCGAACCCAGCCCGCGTCGCGGCACGTCGCGCGGATGCACCAGCACCAGCTGCGGTGGCCGCCCCGGCATGCGGATCGGCTGCGGATCGGATGCCTGTGCCGGCAGCTTCAGTCCCCCGGCACGGAACCGCGCGGCGAAATGCTGGGTCAGCGCCACCTTGCGCAGCGGGTCGGCCTCGACCAGGCACAGTTGCGCGGCCTGCAGCAGATCATCGACCGCAGGCATGCCGTCGGCGGCGGCACAACCGGTGTGCATGGATCAGGCGCGGCGCTGGTTCTTGGCTTCGTCCGAACGCAACTGCTGGATGCGTTCGAAGTAGCCCGACTCGATGCCGGTGACGTACTCGCCATTGAAGCAGGACGAATCGAAGGCCTTCAGCTCGGGATTGCCCTCGCGCACGGCCGCTTCCAGGTCTTCCAGATCCTGGTAGATCAGCCAGTCGCAGCCCAGGTGCTTTTCGATGTCCTCGATGCTGCGCTCGTGGGCGATCAGCTCTTCGGCGGCCGGCATGTCGATGCCGTAGATGTTCGGGTAACGCACCGGCGGTGCGGCGCTGGCCAGGTAGACCTTGCGCGCGCCGGCGTCACGCGCCATCTGCACGATCTGCTGGCTGGTGGTGCCGCGCACGATCGAGTCGTCCACCAGCAGCACCACCCGGTTGCGGAACTCCAGATGGATCGGATTGAGCTTGCGGCGCACGGATTTCACCCGCTCGCCCTGCCCCGGCATGATGAAGGTGCGGCCGACATACCGGTTCTTGACGAAGCCTTCGCGGTACTTCACGCCCAGCACGTTGGACATTTCCAGGGCGGCGTCACGCGAGGTGTCGGGAATCGGGATGATGGTGTCGATGTCATGGTCCGGACGCAGGCGCAGGATCTTCTCGCCCAGCTTCTGGCCCATGCGCATGCGCGCCTTGTGCACGGAAACGTTGTCGATCATCGAATCCGGGCGCGCGAAGTACACGTACTCGAAAATGCACGGCGTCTGCTGCGTGGTGGTGGCGCAGACCTCGGAAAACAGCTCGCCGCGCTCGGTGATCACCACCGCTTCGCCCGGCGCGACATCGCGCACGCGCTCGAAGCCCAGCACATCCAGCGCCACCGATTCGGAAGCGACGATGTACTCGTCACCTTCGGCATGGCTGCGCTTGCCCAGCACCAGCGGACGGATGCCATGCGGATCGCGGAACGCCACCAGACCCAGGCCCAGCACCACACTGACCACCGCATAGCCGCCCTTGCAGCGACGGTGCACACCGGCCACCGCGCGGATCGCCGCTTCCGGGGTCAGCATGCGCTGCGCGTCCAGCTCATAGGCGAACACGTTCAGCAGCACTTCGCTGTCCGAATCGGTGTTGATGTTGCGGCGATCAGCCTCGAACACCTGCTTGCGCAGCGCTTCGGTGTTGATCAGGTTGCCGTTGTGCGCCAGCGCGATGCCGTAGGGCGAATTGACGTAGAACGGCTGCGCCTCGTCGGTGCCCTCCGAACCGGCGGTGGGATAGCGCACGTGGGCGATGCCGATGCGCCCCTTCAGCACCTGCATGCGGCGCTCGTCGAACACGTCGCGCACCAGGCCATTGGCCTTCTCCACGCGCAGACGGGTGCCATCGACCGTGGCGATACCGGCCGCATCCTGGCCACGATGCTGGAGGACGGTCAGACCGTCATAGAGCTGCCCGGCGACGTTCTGGTTGCCGACGATTCCGACGATGCCACACATGTTGCGCGATCTCCGCTGGGCGATGCCCGTTAACGTGAAGGTGGCCTTACCTGGCCGGGGGACTCGACCCGTGCCGGATCGGGGTGACCCGGGCGCACCTGCGCCGGATCGATATTGGAAGGCAACGCCTTCGCCGGGTCCTGGTCGTCTGCATCCGCGGCCTGGCCAGTGGCACCTGTCAGCGCCCTGGACACCACCTGCGACAGCACGCCGCCCTTCATCATCTCGTTCAGGGCCGCATTATCGCCTGCGATGGGCAACTTGCCCACGTCCAATCGCGCATATTTGCCTGGCTCCGGCGCAGACAGTCCGCCCACGTCCACCTCCGGCATCTGGAAGTCCGGCAATTGCGCACGCATCCAGCCGGTAGCCGGCAGCAGCAACGGCAACAGCAGGGATTGCTGCCACGCGGCTTCGCGCGGCATCGGCGTGAAGCCCATCAGCAGGATCAGGAGGCAGCTGAAAAAGGCGCCGCGCAGCGCGCCCAGCGCAAATCCCAGCGCACGGTCGGTACCGGTCAGCCGGGTCGCCTGGACGAGGCTGCGCACCGCCATGCCCAGCAGCGCCACCAGCACCATCGCGCCGATGAAGACCAGCACATAGCCGCCGAGGTAATTGGTCATCGAGGGCTGCGCGCCTTCGGCCAGCCAGTGCGCGGCGCGATCGCCGAACTGGAAGGCCGCCCAGCCGGCCAGCAGCCACGAAACGGTGCCGACCACGATGCCGACGAAACCTTTCATCAGGCCCAGCAGGGCCGACACCCCGATCACCGCCAGCAGCAGCAGGTCGATCATGCGCCACCTGGGGCGCGTGGCCGGGCCGGCAAGCGGGCGACGGGAGCGCTCAGGTCAACGCGCATCAGGGATGCGGTCGGACCATGCCAGCGATACCCACTTTGGCGGCAACCTGCGCCTTGAGCTGCTCGG
>NZ_BAZI01000177.1 GCF_001310775.1 Stenotrophomonas pictorum JCM 9942 | reverse complement strand
TTCTGGCAGAACGATCTGGGGCGGCTGACCCCGGTCGATCCGCAGGATCTGCAGCGCGATGCCGAGTTGCGCAAAGAGCTGGGCGCGCCAGACGTGCGCTATGTGCTGACCCTGCGTGGCGAAAATGCACAGGCAGTGCTGGCGGCTTCGGAACAGCTGCGCCCTTCCCTGGAGCAACTGGTGGGCGAAGGCGCGCTGGACAGCTATGACATGGCGGCGCGCTACCTGCCCAGCGCCGCGACCCAGCGCAGGCGCCAGGCGCAATTGCCCGACACCGCCACCGTGCAACATGCGCTGGATACCGCGGTCACCGAGACCCCGTTCCGCGCCGATGCCTTCGCGCCGTTTGTGCGGGATCTGCAGCAGGCCCGCAGCGCGCCGCCGTTGCAGCCCGCCGATCTGGAGGGCACGCCCTTGGCGACCGCGGTGGGGGGCTTGCTGCTGCAGGGCCCGGATCATGCCACTGCGCTGGTCTCGCTGGGCGGGCTGCACGACGTGGAAGCCGTGGCCAGCGCCGCGCGTGCCCACGGCGCCGAGCTGCTGGACATGAAGCATGCCTCCGAAACGTTGGTGGCTGCCTACCGCGGCCGCGTGCTGCTGGCGCTGGCGGTGGCGATGGTGCTGCTGACCGCCACCGTCTGGCTGGCGTTACGCTCGCCGTGGCGGGTATGGCGGGTGTTGTTGCCGATGGCGCTGAGCACGCTGCTGGTGCTGGCGCTGCTGCGCGGCTGCGGTGTTGAACTGAACCTGTTCCACCTGATCGGCTTGATCCTGGCCGCCGGGCTGGGATTGGATTACGGGCTGTTCTTCGAGCATGCCGGCGACAACCATGCCGACCAGTTGCGCACCCTGCATGGCCTGCTGGTCTGCAGCCTGATGACGTTGCTGGTGTTCAGCCTGCTGGCGTGGTCCTCGATTCCGGTGTTGCGCGCCATTGGCAGCACGGTCGCTCTGGGAGTGGTGTGCAACTTCGTGCTGGCGCTGCTGGTATCGCGTCATCCGTCGCGGGAGAGTGCCGATGGTCACGCGTGAGCAGATCCTGTCGATGATTCCGCACCAGGGCGGCATGTGCCTGTGGGACCGCGTGCTTCACTGGGATACCGGCAGCGTGCAGCTGCAGGCCGGCAGCCATCGTGACCCGGAACATCCGCTGCGCCACAACGGGCAGCTGGGCGCCATCCATCTGTGCGAATACGGCGCGCAGGCGATGGCGGTGCATGGCGGGTTGCGTGCCCGCGATCACGGCGGCCGGGCGGCGCCAGGCGTGCTGGTGGCGCTGCGTGATGTGCAGCTGCATGTGTCGCGCATCGACCAGTTGCCCGGCCTGATCCAGGCGCATGCACAGGTGCTGGTGGAAGCCGAGGCCAGCCAGCAGTACGGCTTCCGCATCCTGCATGCCGGCCAGCTGCTGGCCGAAGGCCGCGCTGCGGTGATGCTGCAGCCGCTGGCATGATTTCCTTTTTTCTCGACCGATCACGGATTCGACCATGACCTCTACTCCACGACGCGCCCTGGTGACCGGAGGCAGCGGTGACCTCGGTGGCGCCATCTGCCGCCAGCTGGCGGCCGACGGCCACCATGTGATCGTGCATGCCAATGCCAACCTTCCCCGCGCGCAAACCGTGGTGCAGGAGATTCTCGCCAGCGGCGGCAGTGCCCAGGCGGTGGCCTTCGATGTCGCCGATGGCGCAGCCACCGCGCAGGCGCTGGAGGCGCTGCTGGCTGATGGCCCGGTGCAGATCATCGTCAACAACGCCGGCATCCACGACGACGCGCCGATGGCCGGGATGGACGCGGCCAAGTGGACCCGGGTGATCGAGGTGTCACTGCACGGCTTCTTCCATGTCACCCAGCCGCTGCTGCTGCCGATGGCGCGCACCCGCTGGGGCCGCATCGTCAGTGTGTCCTCGGTAGCCGCGGTGCTGGGCAATCGCGGCCAGACCAACTACGCCGCGGCCAAGGCCGGCCTGCATGGTGCCTCCCGGTCACTGGCGCGCGAGATGGCCAGCCGCGGCATCAGCGTCAACGTGGTCGCCCCCGGGGTGATCGAAGGGCAGATGGCCGCCGACGCCTTTCCCGCCGAGCTGATCAAACAGACGGTGCCGGCCGCGCGCGCCGGTACGCCGCAGGAAGTGGCCGCGCTGGTCGCCTTCCTGTGCAGCGATGCGGCCGGTTACATCAACGGCCAGGTGATCGGGATCAACGGCGGCATGGGCTGAGTGGCGTTGCGGTAATGGAGGCGGACGGCGTGGATTGCCTCCGGCCCCGGCAGTGCCCGGCCGGCGCGCCTCACCGGGGCGGGCTGGTTTCCGTGATGCGGCCAGGCCCTTGCGTGCCCGACGCCGGTTGCCGCCTTCCGGCAAACAGGGTCAGCAACGGCCCGGTCATCAGTGTGGTCACGATTGCCATCACCAGCAGCAGCGTGAACAGCTCCTGGCCAATCAGGCCGGCATCGAGCCCGACCTTGATCACGATCAGCTCCATCAGCGCCCGCGCGTTCATCAGTGAGCCCACCGCAAACGAATCCCGCCAGGGGTAGCCGCCGATGCGGGCCCCGGCTGCGCCGCCCAGCACTTTGCCCAGCACCGCCGCGGCCAGGATCAGCGCCAGCGCACCGAGCCCGGCCCCGACAAAGGCGTCGGCACTGGTGTCCAGCCCGGCCAGTGCGAAGAACACCGGCATCAGCACGATCACCGCCACGTGTTCAAGCCGCTCGATCAGGCTCTTGAGCAGGCGGTCGTCGCGCGGCAGGCAGGCGCCGAACAGGAACGCGCCGAACACCGGATGCAGGTGCAGCCATTGGGTGGTGGCGGCGCAGGCGAACACGCCGATCAACAGCGCCGCCATCATCATCCCGGATGGCACGCCGTCGGCCGCGTAGCGTCGCAGCAGCCCGCCGAACAGCGGACGCAGGCCGCCGAACACCAGCGCGCACAGCAGTACCAGGCCCAGGGTGGTCTTGAGAAAGCCCGTGTAGCCCTCGCCCGAACCGATCAGCGCCACCACCAGCGCCAGCATCATCCAGGCGAACACATCGGCGATGGCGGCCGCCGACAGCGACAACCGTCCGATACGGGTATGGGTCATGCCGCGTTCCTTGAGAATGCGTGCCATGATCGGGAAGGCGGTGATCGACATTGCCGCGGACATGAACAGTGCGAACGGCCAGAAGCCGACGCCGGCCGGGGCCAGCGTCGGATGCAGCCACGGCGCGATGCCGATGCCCATCGCCATCGGCAGCAGGACGCTGAGGATGCCGACCCAGCCGGCGCTGCGCAGCTGCGCACGCACACCGTCGGGCGCGCGCAATTCGGCACCGACGATGAACATGAAAAGCACCAGTCCCAGTGTCGACAGCGCCGACAGCGCGGGCAGCGAGGCCGGTGCGAACAGCGTGGCGTGGAAGCCCGGAAATGCGGCGCCCAGCACGATCGGGCCGAGCACGATGCCGGCGGCCATCTCGCCGATCACCGGCGGCTGGCCCAGATAACGCAGCAGCAGACCGCACAGGCGAGCGACCGCCAGGATCACCAGCAGCTGCAGCAACAACGGGGTATGTGACATTGGCTTTCTCGCGGAGGCCGGTTCAGCCGTACCAGTGGGGGGCCAGTGACGGCGCGGTGGCCGGCGTTGCCGCGACCAGGGTTTCCAGGCCATGGCTGTCGATCTGCGGGTGACGCAGGCGCGCCTGTTCCAGCACCTCGCCGGCCAGCTGGCGCATGCGCTGCACATTGCCGTGCAGCTGCTGCACCAGCACCTCGTCGGCAACGGGCGTCTGTTCGTGCAGGGCGCGGTTCATGGCGTAGAACCAGTCGATGCCGTGCTGGTCGAGCAGGCGGCCATCCGGGCGCAATGGACCTTGGTTGCGCGCGCCCCAGTCGCGCAACAGCGCCTGCATACCGAGGTTGAGGGCCCGGGCCTGCTGGAACAGGTCCCTTATCCGTCCCAGCAGCCCGATGTCGGTGAGCTTGTCGGCAAAATACAGCGGGGCCAGCAATGCCCAGTAGTAGGTGTAATCCCAGATCACCTTGACCGGCATGACCTGGGCATCGCCAAACAGCGGGTACTGGTCCTGATACAGGGTCAGGGTGTTCTCGTAAAAAGAGAAGTACACCTGCTGGTAGATCTCCGCATACGGCGCCCACGTCTGCTGCTTGCGGTCGCGTTCGATCAGGTCGCAGATATAGCCGTTGCTGATGGCGATGAAGTCGCTGCCGGGCGAATAGAACGGATCCAGGAACAGCCCGGCCTCGCCGGTCAGCGCCCAGCGGTCGGCCGAGAACACCTGCTTGCAGCCATAGGAGAATTTGCGCAGGAACAGGAAATCCTGCAGCGTGTGCTGTGGCTGCTGCAAGGTGGCGGCCATCTGCGGCTGGTGTTGCTGCAGCCAGGCCATGGCTTTCTCATGGGTGTTCATCCGCTCCAGCGGATGCATCGCGGCATCGCAGACAATGCCCAGTGAATGTGCGCCGGAGGACAGCGGAATCAGCCAGAACCAGTAGCCCGGGCCACACAGGTGATTGGTCGAACGCCAGCGGTCCGGCGGTGTGCAGCGCTGTTGCCACTGCGGATCATCACTCCACTGGTTGGGATCGATGTGGCCATCGACCCGCCACCACACCGCATTGGCTTCATGTGCGTTGGCCTGCGCCAGATCCAGCTTGCGCTTGAGCAGCCCGGCGCGGCCGCTGGCATCGACCAGCCAGCGCGCGTGCAGTGTCGTGGTCTGCTGCTGGCGTTCGTAGCGGACCTGGTGGGAATCCGCGCCCTCACCCAGCTCGATGCCGCGTACCACCGCCTCATCCAGGAACCGCACCCCGAGCGCGACAGCCTGTTCGCCGAGGAAGTTCTCGAAGCGGCCACGATCAAGCTGCCACGAGGGCGTTGGCAGCAAGCGGCTGACGCCCAGTTCGGTGCAGGCGGCCATATCGTGCTGGCCTTCGGAGAAGAAGAAGCGGAACCCGAACTTGCGGATATGCCGGTTTTCCAGGTGGTCCTTGAAACCGAGCACGTTGGCGAAATAGTGCGCGCCGATTTCCACCGTCGATTCGCCGACCTTGAAGGCCGCTTCCCGCACCGGATGGGCGCGGCGTTCGATGACCGTCACCGCCAGTGACGGATCGCGTTGTTTGAGCTGGATGGCGAGGCTGAGGCCGGCCAGGCCGCCACCCATGATCAGGACATCAGTGGCGGCAGAATTCATACGTGCTCCCGGTGGGGGCTGGACACGGCAACAGGAGGGCCGAACTCGCCGCTGGGGTCATCGATCAGCGGCGGATTGGCCTGGATGGCGCGGTACACCGCGCGGATGTGGCCGTAACGCAAGGCCTGCAGCACGATGTGGCTGGTGATGCGGTACAGGTCGCTGAGCGGGCGGAAGTGGCTGCGGCGGAACTGTTCGCTGCTGTTCGCGCTCTGGTAGCGCGACTCGATCGGTACCGACACGCAACGCGTGCCCAGCTGGCGTGCGGCTGAAATCACCACCTGTGCCTCAAACACGAAGCCTTCGCCGGGAATATCCTGCAGCGCGAGTACCTGCTCGGGATAGAAACGCTGCCCGCTCTGGCTGTCGGCGACCTGGTAGCCGGTGCCCCAGGCGATGCCCCAGTCGCCGAACTCATTGGCCAGCCGCCGGTGGATGGGTTGCAGCGCCCGCTTGCGCAGGCGCGCGCCGATGATGATGCAGCCGGGGTGGCGGTTGGCGCTGTCGAGCAGGCGCGACAGGTCGCTGGCGGCATGCTGGCCGTCACCG
>NZ_BAZI01000176.1 GCF_001310775.1 Stenotrophomonas pictorum JCM 9942 | reverse complement strand
CCGCAACCGGCTGCTGGCGGGGCTGAGCCTGGGCACGGTCGTCATCGAGGCGGCCGAACGCTCCGGTGCACTGATCACCGCACGCCTGGCCAGCGAGGCCGGGCGCGAGGTCTTCGCCCTGCCCGGCTCGCTGCACAATCCCATGGCCGCCGGCTGCCACCGCCTGATCCGCGACGGCGCCATTCTGGTGACACAGCCACAGGATATCCTCGAAGGCGTGGCCAATCTGGCCGGGGAACTGGCCGCCGGCTTGCAAATGCGCCTGGCGGCCCCCATTGCAGAGGCGCCGGCAGGTTCTGCGCCGGCACCCGACCTGCCGGACATCAACTACCAGCGATTGTGGAATGCACTGGGGTTTGACCCAACCGGTATGGATTCACTGATCGAGCGCACTGGATTGACGGCCGCCAGCCTGTCCTCCATGCTGCTGGTCATGGAACTGGAAGGAAGCGTGTCGTCGGCGCACGGCCGCTACACCCGCACCTGAAGTTCCTTCACCTCCACAGCGCCACTGGCGCAGGCCGAGGGGCAATGAAAGAGAGTATTCTGGACGTCCTGCTGTACCTGTTTGAACACTATTTCAGCGAGGATGCCGATCTCATCCGGGACCGCGATTCGCTGCAGCACGGCCTGATCCAGGCCGGATTCAGCCCCACCGAGATCAACAAGGCCTTCGACTGGCTCGACGCCCTGGCCGAGCAGCGCCCGGCCGTATCGCAGCCGCGGGTCGACTGGCCGGTACGCGTGTTCCATGGCCCCGAGCTGGACAAGCTGGACGTGGACTGCCGGGGTTTCCTGCTGTTCCTGGAGCATCACCGGATCCTGGATGCAGACCAGCGCGAGCTGGTGCTGGACCGTGCAATGGCGCTGGACCAGGACGAACTGGACCTGGACGACCTCAAGTGGGTCGTGCTGATGGTGCTGTTCAACCAGCCCGGGGCCGAAGCGGCCTACGCCTGGATGGAAACCCAGATGTTCATCGACGAACCCGAACCCCTGCATTGAGCCGCGCGGCCTGCAAGGACGCATGAGGACATCCCCGTGAGCCAGTGGTTCTACGCCGAAGGCAACCGCGAACGGCGCGGTCCGCTGACCGATGACAACATCGTCGAACTGTTCCGCTCCGGCCGTATCGCGGCCGATACGCTGCTGTGGCGCGAAGGTGCCGGCGACTGGCAGCCGCTGCAGCGCTATGCCGCCGAACTGGGCCTGCACGATGTGATCGCCGCGCCGACAGCCGCCCCACTGTTGCCGCCACCGCTTCAGCAGACACCTGCGGGGAGCGCGCCCGCCCCGGCAGTCAAGCCGGGCCTGTCCGGCTGCGCCATCGCCGGCATCATCGCCGCGGTGGGCGGTGTCATTCTGGTGGCGATCGTCGGCATCCTTGCCGCCATCGCGCTGCCTGCGTACCAGTCCTACACGCTGCGCGCCAAAGCCAGCCTGGCCCTGGGGCAACTGGCACCACTGAAGATCGAAATCAGCGATTTCGTGCAGCACAACGGGCGTTGCCCGGTGAACGACGATGAGGGTTTCCGGACGCCCGGCAGCTATGCCCAGGACGCCATCGCCAGCGTGCGCATCGGCCGCTTCGACAACGGCCATTGCGGGCTGGAAGCGCAGTTGCGGGAGCCCGGTAGTCCGCAGCTCGATGGCAAGGCACTGTGGCTGGACTACGACACCGGCGCCCGGACATGGCAGTGCAGCTCGGACGTGGACGACAGGTTTCTGCCGCTACACTGCCGCAGCTGAGACACACCATTCATTTACGGGGGGAACACGATGAGCCAGTGGTATTACGCCGATGCGCAGCGCGAGAGGCACGGTCCGGTGGAGGCCGGGATCCTGCGCGGAAAATTCCGCCAGAACGAACTGGACCTGTCCACGCTGGTCTGGCGTGAAGGCATGGACCAGTGGCAGCCCCTGTCGGCCATGGCCGAGGAGCTGCAGCTGATCGAAAAGGCCAGCCCAGGTATCGACCTGCGCGCGGACTACGTGGCCATCGAGAACGGCACCGCCGCCACGCCGATTTCCCTGCAGAAAGCCGACGAGACCCATTCCCCCTACACCGCACCGGCCAGCATCTCGCCGGGCATGGCACGGTGGTTGGCGGCGGCGAAGTGGTCTACGCCGGCTTCTGGAAGCGGGTGGCCGCCTACTGCATCGACAGCGTGATCGTGGGCATGGTCGGCGGCGTGATCGCGATGGTCATCGGCATGGTGCTGGGCCTGGGCATGGCCGGCATCGGCGGGGGCAGCGACGCGATGGGCGCCGGTTTCATCATGATCCAGCTGCTGACCAACGTGCTGTCCATCGCCCTGGCTGCCGCCTATTACGCCGGCTTCCACGCCTCGGCCGGCAAGGCCACGCTGGGCAAGATGGCCGTGGGCATCAAGGTGGTGCGCACGGACGGTGAGCGCATCAGCATCGCCCGTGGTATCGGCCGCTACTTCGCGGCCATGCTCAGCGGCCTGATCCTGTGCATCGGCTTTGTGATGGCCGCCTTCACCGAACGCAAACAGGGTCTGCACGACTTGATCTGCGACACCCTGGTGGTCGACAAATGGGCCTTCACCGACCATCCGGAATGGCAGCAGCGCGGCCTGGGCACCGTCACCATCGTGATCCTGTCGATTTTCGGGCTGCTGATGGCGGTCGTTATCGTCGCCCTGCTGGCCATGATCGGCATCGCCGCCAGCCAGTTCAGTTGAGGTCCGTGCCGCCGGCGCGCTTGACAGCGGCCGGTCCGGCATGATTCCTCTAATAAGGAAGAAAGCTGAACGCCCGGGCCCCTGCCCGGGCGTCAATCTATCCAGAACGGCCGCAGCGCTTCACTAACGCAGGCGATTGCGCCACCCTAGCGCCCCCGATCAGGGGCGCTCTCCCCCCAAGAAAGTATTGATATGCCCAAGCACCTGCTCATCGTCGAATCGCCGGCCAAGGCCAAGACGATCAACAAATACCTCGGCAAGGACTTCACCGTCCTGGCCTCGTATGGGCATGTGCGGGACCTGGTTCCCAAAGAGGGCGCGGTCGATCCGGACAACGGCTTCGCCATGCGCTACGACCTGATCGAAAAGAACCAGAAGCACGTGGAAGCCATCGCCAAGGCCGCCAAGGGCGCCGACGACATCTTCCTGGCGACCGACCCGGATCGCGAGGGCGAGGCGATCAGCTGGCATATCGCCGAGATCCTGAAAGAGCGCGGGCTGGCCGAAGGCAAGCCGATGCAGCGGGTGGTGTTCACCGAGATCACCCCACGGGCGATCAAGGAGGCCATGACCCAGCCGCGCGCCATCGCCGGCGATCTGGTCGATGCGCAGCAGGCGCGTCGCGCACTGGATTACCTGGTCGGCTTCAACCTCTCCCCGGTGCTGTGGCGCAAGGTGCAGCGCGGCCTGTCCGCCGGCCGGGTGCAGAGCCCGGCGCTGCGCATGATCGTCGAGCGCGAGGAGGAGATCGAAGCCTTCATCGCCCGCGAGTACTGGAGTATCGAAGCGGCCTGCGCGCATCCCTCGCAGCCCTTCAACGCCCGCCTGGTCAAGCTGGACGGACAGAAGTTCGAGCAGTTCACCGTCACCGACGGTGATACCGCCGAAGCCGCGCGGCTGCGCATCCAGCAGGCCGCGCAGGGCGCGCTGCACGTCACCGACGTGGCCAGCAAGGAGCGCAAGCGCCGCCCGGCCGCGCCGTTCACCACCTCCACGCTGCAGCAGGAAGCCTCGCGCAAGCTCGGCTTCACCACCCGCAAGACCATGCAGGTGGCGCAGAAACTGTATGAAGGCGTGGCCATCGGCGATGAAGGCACGGTCGGCCTGATCTCCTATATGCGTACCGACTCGGTCAGCCTGTCGCAGGACGCGCTGGCCGAGATCCGCGACGTGATCGCCCGCGACTACGGCACCCGTTCGTTGCCGGACAAGCCCAACACCTACACCACCAAATCCAAGAACGCCCAGGAAGCCCACGAAGCCGTGCGCCCGACCTCGGCGTTGCGCACGCCGGCGCAGGTCGGCAAGTACCTGACCGACGACGAGCGCAAGCTGTACGAGCTGATCTGGAAACGCGCCGTCGCCAGCCAGATGATTCCGGCCATCTTGAACACCGTCAGCGTCGACCTGGCCGCCGGCAGCGAGCACGTGTTCCGCGCCAGCGGCACCACCGTGGTGGTGCCCGGCTTCCTGGCCGTGTACGAGGAAGGCAAGGACAGCAAGAACGCCGAGGACGAGGACGAAGGCCGCAAGCTCCCGGCGATGAAGCCCGGCGACCGCGTGCCGCTGGACCGCATCGTCGCCGACCAGCACTTCACCCAGCCGCCGCCGCGTTTCACCGAAGCGGCACTGGTCAAGGCGCTGGAGGAATACGGTATCGGCCGTCCGTCGACCTACGCCTCGATCATCCAGACCCTGCTGTTCCGCAAGTACACCGAGATGGAAGGTCGCAGCTTCAAGCCCACCGACGTCGGCCGCGCGGTCAGCAAGTTCCTGTCCAGCCACTTCACCCGCTACGTCGATTACGACTTCACCGCCAAACTCGAGGACGAGCTCGATGCGGTGTCGCGCGGCGAAGAGGAGTGGGTGCCGCTGATGGAGCGCTTCTGGGGCCCGTTCAAGGAGCTGGTCAGCGACAAGAGCGAATCGCTGGACCGCACCGACGCCGGCAGCGCCCGTGTGCTGGGCGTGGACCCGGCCAGCGGCAAGGAAGTCAGCGCGCGTATCGGCCGGTTCGGGCCGATGGTGCAGATCGGCACGGTCGATGACGAGGACAAACCCAAGTTCGCCTCGCTGCAGCCGGGCCAGAGCATCTATTCGATCTCGCTGGAAGATGCGCTGAAGCTGTTCGACATGCCGCGCAAGCTGGGCGCCGACGCCAACGGCGAGGAAGTCACCGTCGGCATCGGCCGCTTCGGTCCGTTCGCCAAGCGCGGCAGCACCTACGCCTCGCTGACCAAGGAAGACGACCCGTACAAGATCGATCTGGCCCGCGCCATCTTCCTGATCGAGGAGAAGGAAGAAATCGCGCGCAACCGCATCATCAAGGAGTTCGAGGGCTCGGAGATCCAGGTGCTCAACGGCCGTTTCGGCCCGTACATCAGCGACGGCAAGCTCAACGGCAAGATTCCCAAGGACCGCGAGCCGGCCTCGCTGACCCTGGCCGAGGTCGAGCAGCTGATGGCCGAAACCGGCAAGCCGGTACGCAAGGGCTTCGGCAAGAAGACCGCCGCCAAGAAGACCGCGGTGAAGAAGGAGGCGGCGCCGAAGAAGACCGCCGCAAAGAAGGCCCCGGCCAAGAAGGCGGCGAGCAAAAAAGCCGCCACCAAGAAGACCGCGGCCAAGAAAGCCACCAAGAAAACCGTCGCCAAGAAGACGGTGAAGGCGACGGCCGTCGACGACGCCCCGCCGTTCTGACCGGGATTTCCCCTGCCCGCGCGGCAGGCGGATAATCGCTGTTCCGCATGAGGCCGCCCATGGGCGGCCTTGTTGTCTGCGGCCCCCTCGCAAGCGCCCGCGCAGTCCCGCGCGGCGCGTCCAACGGTGCTGAGCATGATTGAACTGGATCTGGAAACCGTCGTCCCGGCATTGCAGGCCGGTGCGGTAATCGCCTACCCGACCGAAGCGGTCTGGGGCCTGGGCTGCGATCCGGCCAACGAGACGGCGGTGCTGAAGCTGCTGGCGCTGAAGCAGCGCCCGGTCGAGAAGGGCATGATCCTGGTGGCCGCCGATCCGGTCCAGCTCGAGGGCTGGGTGCGGCTGGAGGCCCTGGCCGGCGAGCGCCGC
>NZ_BAZI01000175.1 GCF_001310775.1 Stenotrophomonas pictorum JCM 9942 | reverse complement strand
GTCCTCTTCCGCGCAGATTCCGGCGCTGCTCAAGTCGCTGGAAGCGGCGGTGGCACGGGACGATGCAGCCGCGATCGAGGCCGGACTGGCGCTGCTGCGTTCGCAGCTGCCGGGCGACAGCCTGACCCTGCTGCGTACCGAAGCCTGGGTGGCCCATACCCGGGGTGAGCTGGTGGCCGCAGAGGAAAGCTATCGGCAGATCCTGGCGCGTATCGCCAACGACGAGCAGGCCGGCGTCAACCTCGCGCTGCTGGAAGCCGGCCGTGGCGAAGCGGAAGCCGCGCAGACCCGGTTGCGGCGCTTGGCCGCGGAAAACGGCAACTCGGCGCTGATCCGCCGGGCGCTGGCGCAGCTGCAGGGAGCCAGCCAATGAACCCGGCCATGATCCGGCACCTGGAGCTGCTGGGACTGCAACGCTCGCCGTTCCCGCCCACGCCCGATACCACCGGCTACTTCCAGACCCTGGCACTGGAGCGCGACCTGGTCGAAGCAGGCCATTGCCTGCGCACCCGCGCCGGATTCGTACTGCTGACCGGCGAAGTCGGCACGGGCAAGACCACCTTCCTGCGCAAGCTGATCGCCGGGCTGGAGCAGGACGGGATGGTGGTCTCGCTGGTGTTCAATACATTCCTTCAGGGCGGCGACCTGCTGGCTGCGGTGCTGCGCGATTTCGCGCTGATGCCGCAGGGCAACCCGGCCGCGGATATCGAGACACTCAACCGTTTCCTGCTGCAATGCTGGCAACGGCAGACCACCTGCGTGCTGGTCATCGACGATGCACAGAACCTGGATATCGAAAGCCTGGAGTTGCTGCGGCTGCTGACCTGCCTGGAATCCGGGCAGGAGAAGCTGCTGCAGATCGTGCTGGCGGGCCAGCCGGAGCTGCTGACGCTGCTCGCGCAGCCGGGCATCCGCCAGCTCACCAGCCGCATCAGCAAACATGCCTGCCTGGACCCGTTGCCCGCTGGAAGTGTTCGCGCCTATGTGCAGCACCGGCTGCAGGCTGCCGGCGGCAACGACCGCTTCAGCCTGCACGAGGACGCTGCCGCCGCCCTGTACCAGGCAACGGGCGGCAACCCGCGACACATCCACCTGATCATGGACCGCTGCCTGTACGGCCTGTACGCCGACAACGGGGCACAGCGCACGATCGATGCAACGCTGGTCCAGGCCGCTGCCGCTGAGGCAGGGGTACGGCAACCACGCGCGAAGCGCCGCCATGCGCCGTCGTGGGCCATCGCCGCCTCACTGGCCGCCCTGTGCGGCATCGCCACCACCACACTGCTGCGCAGCGGTGACAGCCACGCCGAACCGGCTCCGGCCGCGGCGGTCGCGCAGGTTCCCCAGGACCACGCCTGGGAGCGCTGCATCGCGAAGATCGATCCGGCGGTACGGGTACGCCAGTCCGTTCCGGCCCAGACCGCGGCCCTGTTGCAGACGCATGGCGGCCGCTGCCTGCGCAGCACCGGTACGCAGGCGGAAATCGCCTTCGGCGCACCGGCCATGTCACAGCCGCTCGACGCAGTACCCGGACAGATACGGCATCTGCAGCAGCAGCTGCGGGAGGCGGGCCACTACGACGGCCACATTGATGGCCGCCTGGGCCCCCTGACCCATCGCGCCATCGCCCGGCTGCAGCTGCGCTATCACCTGCCCGGCACCGGCATCGCCGATCCGCTCACCCTGCATCTGCTCGACAGCCTCCCCTCCGGCGCCTCCACCTCTTCGAACCCCACGGATATCCCACCCTATGGCCACGGCTGATTCCCGTATCCCCGCCGCCTCGGCGAACACCACCCAGGGGCTGGTGAGCCTCGAACAGGCGCGCCTCGGGGTATTGCTGAACGAACAGGGACTGCTGGACCCGATCCAGCTGCTGTACGCCCGCCAGAAGAACCTCGTCGAGCAGCAGAGCTTCGGCCGCCTGCTGATCCGCCACGGGCTGGCCAACGAATCGGACATCGTCCGTACCCATGCCGGCATGATGGGCATCGAGTTCGCCGCGGTGGAAACGCTGCCCGTGGCGGACCCGCAGATCCTGGCGATGTTCAACCGCGAGCTGTGCCAGATGCGCCAGTTCCTGCCGCTGCGCCGCAACGGCGACCAGCTCGAGGTGCTGCTGGGCGACGCCGATGCCGCCGCCGTGGCCCAGCTGGTGCTGCAGCGCTGCGGTTTGCGCTGCCACTTCCTGCAGGGCGAGTACGGCAAGGTCGCGCGCCTGATCCGGCAGACCTACTACTTCGCGCAGAACCCGATCGAGAGCCTGCTGGAGAAGGAGATCCGCCGCTTGGCGGTGGACAACGACCACGCCTACAGCCCTGAAAAACTGCTCGACTACCTGCTCCATCTGGCGGTACGCGAACGCACCACCGACATCCACATCGCCCCGTCCGAGCACAGTCTGCACGTGCTGTTCCGTGTCGATGGCGTGTTGCGGCCGATGTGGGCGATGCCGAACACGCTCAACCGCCTGCTGGGCTACATCAAGCTGGCCTCGGAAATGGACATCTCCGAACAGCGCCGCCCGCAGGACGGCAGCTTCCGCGCCACCGTGCTGGACTCCGCGCTCACCGTCCGTGTCTCCACGCTGATCACCGAATCGGGCGAGCGCATGGTCATGCGTCTGCTGCCCGAGCACAGCGATCTGGCCGGGCTGGAGGAGATGGGCTTTTTCCCGGAAGACGTGGCACTGCTGGAACGGCTGTTCGCCAAGCCGGCCGGGCTGATCCTGATCACCGGTCCCACCGGTTCGGGCAAGAGCTCGTCCCTGCACGCGGCGCTGCGCATGCAGTCGCTGATCGAACGCAACGTGCTGACGGTGGAGGATCCGATCGAATACCGCGTCCCCGGCGCCGGGCAGACCGAGGTCAACCGCCGTGCCGGCTATGAATTCGGCTCGGCGCTGCGCCACTTCCTGCGCCACGATCCGGACGTGATCCTGCTCGGAGAAATGCGTGATGCCGAAACCGCGCAGGCCGCCGTCGAGGCCGCGGCCACCGGCCACCTGGTGCTCTCGACCCTGCACGTCACCACCGTATTCGGCGTGGTACCGCGCCTGCGCCCGCTGGGACTGGAAGCGCAGGTGATCGCCGACAACCTGCTGGCCGTGGTCAACCAGCGTTTGGTCCGCCAGGTCTGTCCGTTCTGCGCCACCGAAGCCCCGTTCTCGGCCAAGGAATGCGACTGGCTGGGTGTACCGCCCGGTTCCATGGGCCGGCGCGGGCCGGGCTGTGACCGCTGCCGTGGCAGTGGCTACTTCGGGCGTTTGCCGGTGTACGACATCATGATCGTCGATGACGCGCTGGCCAACGGGATTGCCGATGACGTGGGCCGCGAGAACCTGCGCAGCCTGGCGATGGCCTCCGGCTTCAAGAGCATCGAGCAGGTCGCCCGGACCCGGGTGATCGCCGGACAGACCACCAGCGAGGAAGTGCTGCGTGTGGTCGGCGTGGGGCCGGCGCCATGAACGTCTATTACTACAAGCTGCTGCTGTCCAACGGCCGCGTGCGCAGCGGTGTCACCCAGCTGGCCGTCGAGCATGACGCCTCGGCCCGGCTATGGCTGGAAAAGAACTTCGACGCCGTGGTGCTGACGCTCCACCGTTTTCCCGGCTGGCTGGCCGAAACCCAGCGCTCGCTCTCCCACCTGATCAAGCCGACCATCAAACCGGTCGAGCTGTCGGGGATGCTCCGCGACCTGGCGGTGATGACCAGCAGCGGCATTCCCGTGATGGAAGCGTTGCGGGCGGTCGCCAACGAGGTCGGCCAGGGCCGCGCCTCGAACCCGGCCCGCCTGGCCCGCCGCCTGCTCGAAGAGCTCGATGCCGGCGCCTCGCTCAGCGACGCGTTCAGCCGCTATCCGGATGCGTTTCCCGAAACGGTGCGCAACCTGGTGATGATCGGCGACGAGACCGGCAGCATGGACAAGATGCTCAAAGAGGCCGCCGACCACGTCGAACGGATCTCGCGGATGACCGCCGATACCCAGCAGGCGCTGATCTATCCGGCCTTCGTGTTCTCGGCGATCTTCGCCGCCGGCGGTTTCTGGATCTACTACGTGGTCCCGAACCTGGCCGATCTTTTCAAACAGATGAACGCCAAGCTGCCGCCGCTGACCGTGGCGGTGATGAAAGGCTCGGAGTGCTGATCTCGCATGTGGGCTACATCCTCGTGGCGCTGGTGCTGGCGGCCTTCGCGCTGTGGGTCAGCTGGCGCTACAGCCGCGCCTTCCGCCGCGCAACCCACTACACGCTGCACCGGCTGCCGATTGCCAAGACCATCATGTTCTCTTCCGGACTGGCATTCTTCACCGAGTACATGGCGTTGTTGATCCGCGCCGGCGTGGACATGGTGTCCAGCCTGCAGGTGATGGAACGGGCGATGCGCGACGAGTACTACCGCGACCGCATCATCGCCATCCGCCAGGTGCTCGAACGCGGCGACCGGGTGTCCTCGGCGATGCGCCAGGTCGGCGGCTTTCCCTCGATGATGGTGCGCATGATCAGTGTCGGCGAAGACACCGGCACCCTGGACAGCCAGTTCTCGCGGCTGTCGGAGGAATACAGCCTGCGCCTGCAGCGGCTGATCACCAACCTGTCGGAAATCATCAAGCCGGTGGTCGTGCTGCTGGCAGGTGGCATGTTCGTATTTCTGATCGTCGCGCTGTTGCTGCCGGTCTATGACCTGGTGCAGCAGGCGATCACCTCGCCGCAGATGTAAGGAAACCCGATCCATGAAATCAATCTATCGCGCGCGTGGTTTCACCCTGATGGAGATGTCGGTGGTGCTGGTGATCATCGCCATCATCATCGGTGCCGTGACCGTGGGCCGCGACGTCTACCGCAGCGCCGTGGCCGAGCGCATCAGCAGCCAGTTCGTACAAGGCTGGATCCTGGCCTACGACCGTTACACCACCCAGACCGGCAGCGTGCCCGGCGACACCACGCTCAGCGGGATTGTCGGCGGCGCCACCACGGCCACGGCGCTGTGCGGCAAGGATCTGGTCGATGAAATGCTCAAACGTGGCGTCACCCTCCCCGACGGGGCAGCCGAGGGCCGCCAGGATGCCTACGTCTACCAGGATCGCAATGGCATCCCGCAGCGCATCGAAGTGTGTCTGATGGCGGTGTCCGACTGGGCCGAGCCGATAAGTTCCAGCGGCTATCAAGGGCGCGTGCGCAACGTGATGCGGCTGAGCAACCTGACCCCCGAGCTGGCCCAACAGCTGGACCAGCGCCTCGACGGCCGTGTCGATGCGCGCTTCGGACGGATGCGCGAAGTCGGTCGCCAGGGCGCCACCAGCGGTGCGCTCGTCGCCGATGCGGGTCTGTGGTCCCGGCACGAGCAAAGTGCCGCAGGTGCCAATGTGGATGCGCAGATTGCGGTGGTGCAGGCCTACATCAAGATGAACCAGTAAGCGGAGTCAGCCATGTCGATCCATCTCCCGGTGCCGGACATCGGCACGCCCGCCCCCGCTGCCGGCGGCCGCCAGCGCGGATTCGGCCTGCTGCAAGCCATGTTGGTGCTGATGCTGCTCGGCGCGGTCGTCGCCGCTGCCGCGCTGATGTTGCAATCCGGACGCCCACTGGAGCAGGCCGCCAACCAGCAGGAACAGCTGCGCTGGGCCGATGAGGCACTGATGGCCTATGCGGCGGCCCATTCACGGCTGCCCTGTCCGGCCCGCAACTGGAGCGAGGACCCGGTCAAGGGGGCGGAGGACTGCGCGCTGTCGTCCGGGTTCCTGCCCATCGCGCGGCTGCCGGGTGCCAACGAACA
>NZ_BAZI01000174.1 GCF_001310775.1 Stenotrophomonas pictorum JCM 9942 | reverse complement strand
TGTTGCTGGCCGCGCGGAAATGGCCGGCGCGGGTGCTGGCCGCGCTGCTGGCGTTGCTCTGGGTGCTGCAGGGGCTGCTGGTCAATCCCCTGCTCAACGACTCCAGCTCCGGCCGCGGCTTGATGCGCGAGGTCGGCCGACGGCTGGGGCCCGATGCGGAACTGGGACTGGTGGCGTGGAAGGAACAGAACCTGCTGCTGGCCGACCGGCCGGCGCGCACCTTCGGCTTCAAGCGGCCGTGGGAACAGCAGCTGCAGGCGGGCATGGTGTGGCAGGCGCAGCGGCCGCAGCGGCGCTGGCTGCTGGTGCAGGAGAAGTCGCTGCTGGATTGCATTGTCCGTGGCCGCAGCCAGCGGGTGGGGACGCTCAGTGGACGCGCCTGGTGGCTGGTGCCGGCCACGGCGATAGAGGGCCGCTGCATCGCCACGCCAGCGCAGCGGGAGTGGGCGCGGCGCGACCAGGGACCGCCCTGAGGGGGCAGCCAGCGCGGGGCCGGCTGGCTATCATTGGCGGTTGGAACGGTTCCTCGGACGGGAATTGGTTCAGTGCCCAGGACCCAGTATCTGCCGATGGACCCGCATTTCCCCGTCACTGCCGATTCGATTCCCAGCCCGCCGGCCGCCCCGGCGCGCTGGCGGTTTCTGCACCGTACCGCGACGCTGGCGCTGTTCGCGTTGCCGGCGCTGGTGATCAGTACCCCGGCCAATCTGTTGCCGTTCGGTCTGCTGCTGCTGGCCAGTTCGATCGCCGGTGCCGATTACCTGTGGCTGGCCCGCCAACAGGCCGGGCGAGCCGGGCGGATTCTGCTGGTGCTGGCGCTGGTGACCATCGCCCTGGGGCTGCTGTCCCTGTGGCAGTTCGAGCATGCGCTCAAGGACGTGGACAACCGCTCGCGCTTTCTGGTGATGCCGTGGGCGCTGTTGTGGGTGTGTGCGCTGCGGCCGCCGATACAGGCGCTGTGGTGGGGCGCGCTGGCAGGCCTGCTCGCCACCTTCGCGGTGGCCGGCTACCAGGTATTCACCGGGCTGGAGCGGGCCGATGCCTGGACCAACGCCATCGTGCTGGCCGACACCGCGCTGGTGCTGATGGTGCTGCTGGTGTTCTGCCGTCCCCCGCAGCGCTGGGGACTGATCGCGCTGGGGATGGCCGCGGGCAGCGCGGTGATCCTGCTCAGTGGCAGCCGCGGGGTATGGCCGGCACTGCTAGTGCTGTTCGTGGCCATGGCGCTGTCGGTGCGCTGGAAAACGGGCCGTTTCCGCGTTGGTGCCCTGGCCGGGCTGGTGCTGGTGGCCGCAACGGTGGTGCTGAGCGTGCCGCAGTTGCGTGAACACACCCGGCTTGCTGAGCTCAGCAGCGACATGCAGCGGATCGGCCGGGGCGATGTGGATTCCTCCGCCGGGGCGCGGCTGGAGCGCCTGCAGGTGGCGTGGGATACCTTCCGCGAACTGCCGCTGACCGGGGTGGGGATCGGCCATTTCGACGATGCCATGCGGCGCCTTCCCCAATGCAGCTCGCAGGCCGATCAGGTGTTCCGTTGCCACCTCGGCCATGCGCACAACGATCTGGCCGAATGGGCGGCGACCCAGGGTGTGCCGGGCCTGTTGCTGCTGCTGTGCGTCTATGGCCTGCCGCTGGGCCTGTTCCTGCGCCTGCAGTTGGACAGCGAGGAGGACGGCTTTCGCGGGCCGGCGGCGGCCGGGGTGATGCTGGTGGTGAGCTACATCCTGTGCGGCATGACCCAGTCGATGTTCGCCCACCAGATCACCGCCAGCACCTACACCGCCCTGGTGGGCGTGCTGTGCGGGCTGGCACTGGTCGACAATGCCGCGCGCGGAAGCCAGGCACCAGTCAGCGCAAGGCAGCCAGCGGCTGACGCTTGAATAAGCCTGAACCGGCGGCGTGACAGTCTGGGCCGTGGGCAGTGGCAGGCCCCGTGTTTGATCCGCGATCGCCCTCCGCACCGCGTCATCCGGAGGAGCCGGCAGGCGCGGTATACCGGCTGGGACTGCGCGCTTGCAGTGCGCTGTCCGGCGGGCCGATCCAGCGCCGGTTCCGCACGACTCAGAAGCGCGTGGATGCCGCAGCTTTGGCTTGGCCCGGAACCAGGTCCAGCGTCAGGCCGGCCGACAGCGCCGCCGCCCCCCATGCGGCCCATTTGATGGCGTGCCGTGGCCGTGACAGCAGGCTGTAGAACAGCGTGGCCGGCAATGCGACCAGCAGCAGTTTGGCCAGATGCCGCCGCGCCGCCGCCGCGCCGACATAACGGCGGATGGCGATCTGCCGTGACCTTGCATAGTGGAAACGCTTGATGAAGTCCGTGCGCACGCTGGGCGTGGAAGACGCGCCGCCGCGGTGGAATGCCCTGGCCGCAGGTTGCAGCAGGCACTGATAGCCGGCTTTGGCCATGCGCAGGCACAGGTCGTCGTCTTCGTAGTAGAGGAAAAAGATTTCGTCAAAGCCGCCGATCTGGTGGAACGCACGGGTCCGTACCAGCAGGCAGCAGCCATGGATCCACTCGGCGCTGACCAGCCGGTCCGGTACGCGGACACGGCCCTTCGTCTCCGGCCGGAAGAAGGCATCGCGGTGGCACAGCTGCGGTGTGCCGTTGTCACGCCAGCTCTGCGGGCCCACCAGCCCCGCCTGCGGAAACCGGGCCAGACAATCGAGCAGGCACTGCACATCGGCCGGGGCGATGCTGCAGTCGGGGTTGAGCAGCAGCGCGAACGGGGTCTGGACCGCGGCCATCGCCTGATTGTTGGCCGCGCCAAAGCCCGCATTGGTGTGGCGCGTGATCAGCCGCGCGTGCGGGATCTTCTGGCCGACGCGCGCGGCGGTGTCATCGCCGCTGGCGTTGTCGACGATGACCACATTCGGAAACCGGGCCAGTGTGCTGGCCATGGTTTCCACCAGCGGCGAGGAGTTGTAGGTGACGCAGACAACGGTCACCTCGGCAAGGGAGGGGGCGGACTTCATGGAATGGCTTGGGCAGGGCAATGGCGCGGCAGCAGCAGCGGCCGCTGCAGGGGTTGCCTGCGGGGGACAGGCAAGGGGGGGCGTACCGGTGTACGGAAACCGGTGCCGTGACAGCCCGTGTGTTTCCAAAGCATGGGGGACGCCATTTTAACGGCCCGGGCCGGTGCCATCGGCCGGAGCGCCTGCTGTTTTCCGGCTTGTTGCGCCGCGTTCAGGGTGCCTGCAGGGGCTTTCCAGCCGCGGCCCGGCAGACATGCCAGGCCGTGGCTACAGCGGCTGCCCGTTGCACAGCAGCCACAGCATGATGGTCTTCTGGCGCACGTAGTTGGCGCTGACAAACGCCTCGATCAGCCCCGGCCAGCCATCCAGGAAGCCGCGCTTGACCACATAGCTGCGGAAGAAGCGCCAGGTGGGGGCGAGGATCAGTTTGCCCAGGGTCGCGCGCTTGCCACGGCTGAACTCGTGCTCGGCCATCATCCGCGCGTACTTCTGCTTCTTGTCCAGCAGTTGCAGGAAGTTGCGGTAGGGGTGGTGCAGCAGGTCGCCGCGGAGCAGGGCGATCGGGCCGTCCACCGTCACCGCCTCGTGGATCTCGCGCTCGCCGCGCCAGCCGCCGTGGCGGCGGTCGAACAGGCGCAGCACGCGGTCCCGGATAGGCGGTGCCATGGCGCAGGAAACGGCCGAAATATTCCGAGCAGCGGGCGAAGCGGTAACCCCGGGCGCGCGTGAAGCCGGCATCGCGCTCGGCCTCGATGGCCGCGCGCAAGGCCGCATCCACCCGCTCGTCGGCATCCAGGCACAGCACCCAGTCATGTTCGGCCTGTTCGACGCAGAACGCCTTCTGGCTGCGGAAGCCGTCGAAGGCGCGCTGGATCACCCGTGCCCCGGCCGCTTCGGCGATGGCGACGGTGGCATCGGTGGAGAACGAGTCCACCACCACGATCTCGTCGCAGAACGCCAGCGAGGCTAGGCAGTCGCCGATCCGGTCGGCCTCGTTGAAGGCGATGATGCAGGCCGACAGGCGTGGCCGCCGGGTCGATGAAGTGGGGGCTGGGCTGGGCATGCGACCGTTCGCGCGGGGAACCGGGGGCCAAGCCTAGCAGCGACGCCGGGTACTGGCGATGCGATAATTGGCCGCCTCTGCCGCAATATCCAGGAGTTCTCCGCGTGCCACGCCACTATCTGCTGTACGGGTCCGAGCGCTACGCGCTGGCCATCCTCCGTCCGGTGCAGGCGGCGATCCGCGCGCGGGGCGACGAGGCGGCCTGGTTCTTCGACGGTCCCGGCGCGGAGGATCTGGCTGCCGATGAGACGCTGCTGAGCGTGGAGCAGGTGCGCGCGTGGAACCCGTATGCGGTGATCACCTCGTCCAATGCGGTGCCGCATTTCTTCCCCGGTGTGAAGGTGGAAACCTTCCATGGCTTCGATGCCGGCAAGCCGCGCCACATCTATATCCGCGGCTTCTTCGACCTGTACTGCACCACCGGCCCGCGTGACACCGCGGCGTTCTCGGCGCTGGCCGAGCAGATGGGGCATTTTTCGGTGGTGGAGACAGGTTTCCCGAAGATCGATCCGTTCATGAGCCAGCTGGCCGACGTGCCCGAGCCGGTGCGGCAGCCGCCGGTAATCCTGTACCACTCCACGTTCTCACCGTCGTGGAGCGCGGCCGGCATTCTTTACGACGAGATCAAGCGGCTGTCGCAGACCGGCGAGTGGCGCTGGGTCGTCACCTTCCATCCGAAGATGGATCCGGAAATGGTGGCCAAATACCGCGCGCTGGAAGGCCCGTACCTGCGCTTTGCCGATGACGACAACATCCTGGACCTGTTCCCGCAGGTGGACATGATGTGCTCGGACACCTCCTCGGCGCTCAACGAGTTCCTGCTGACCTACAAGCCGGTGGTGACTTTCAAGAACCGCCGCCCGGGCCCGCAGCTGATCGACATCGACGATCCGGCGCAGTTCGAAGGGGCGATCCGCACCGCGCTGTCGCGGCCGCCGGAACTGATGGCCGCGGTGCGCCAGTTCGCCGACCAGCTGCACCCGTACCGCGACGGCCAATCCAGCGAGCGCATCCTCCAGGCGATCGACGCGTTCGTCGCCAAGGGTGCGCGCAACCGCAAGCCCAAGCCGTTGAACCTGTGGCGCAAGCTCAAGATCCGCAAGCGCATCGGCTACTGGGGCCCGGCGCGGGTTTGAGGGTCGGCAACTTCGCCTTGCCAGCAGGCTGAGGGCGAAGTCAGGTTGTAGTGACATAGGTGTAGCCTGGATAAGCGCAGTGCACCCGGTCAGAGGGATCAAACCGGTGGCTGGGCTTCACGCCTGATGCCGGATCCGAAAAAGCAGGTTTTCCGTTGGCAAATTTCGACGTGACTCCAAGGTGGGCTTTACTTGCCCGGGCTACGGAACCGAGCAGCCGGGCCTTCAGCGGCCCGGATGCGTGGCGCGGCCGCTACCAGCGCAGTTTGCGCCGGGCCAGTTCGGCGCCGAGCTGGTCCAGCAGTTCCCGTGCGCGCGTCTCTTCCAGCAACCGCAGCTGCAGCGGTGGTGCGCCGAACGCGCCGGCCGTGTCGAGGGTGAGCGTGGCGGTACCGAACGCGCGATCCAGCGGTGAGCGGTCCAGGCGCAGCGCCTGCAGCTTGTCCAGCTCGGCGATGCGCCACCAGCGGTTCCACCAGCCGCCGCGCACGGCCACCCGTTGCGCGTCGATGCTGTAGCCCATGCGGCTGACCTGGCGGTGCGCCTTGAGTGCGGACCACGGCAGCCACAACAGCGGCAACAGCCCCGGCGCGCCGGTTTCATGGGTGGAGCACGGCGGTCAGGATGGCCACCGG
>NZ_BAZI01000173.1 GCF_001310775.1 Stenotrophomonas pictorum JCM 9942 | reverse complement strand
TGCAGCTGCGCCTGCGCATGGTGCTGACCCCGTTTGCCCGCACGGGCCGCGGCGCGGCCAAGGCCCGAGGCCGGATCGAAGAGATCTGCTTGGCCCCGTTCCAGGCTGTGCGCCTGAACACTGCCAGCAGCGAGTACCAGTTGACTGTTCCCACCGATCCCGACCGGGATCTGGATGAAATCCTGGCCACGTTGCTCGATGACATGCACCGCATGGCCGATACGCACCAGTGTTTCCTGGAAGCGTCTCTCAATACAGACGACGGCCGGCACTGGGATTGATCCCCTCATAACCTCCGGATCCAATGGCTACCCTTCACGAGACCGCCTACCCGCGACTGAAGCCTGATCCCACCGCCAAGGAACTGGAGGAGATCTATACCCCCACCGCCGCTGAGATTGCATTCGCCAAGCAGCTGACCACCCAGCCGGGACCGCAGCTGGCGGTACTGATTCATCTCAAGCTCTTCCAGCGCCTGGGTTACTTCACGGTGTTAGCCGAAGTGCCCGAGCGGATCCGGAAGCACATCGCCAAGGCCGCCCGACTCGGGCGCGTATTGGACACCGACCAGCTCGAACGTTACGACGCTTCCGGTAGCCAGCGCCGCCATATGCCGCAGCTTCGGCAGTTCATCGGGGTACATCCCCTGGACAAATCAGGCTTGGCCTGGCTGGACACGGTGGCCACCGGAGCAGCCCAGACCAAGCACACCATCCCGGACATCGTGAACGTCCTGCTCGAAGAGCTGGTGCACCACCGCTACGAACTGCCAGGCTTCCGCACCCTGGAGCTGGCCGCCATCAGCGCACGTGAGCGGGTCAATCTGGGCTACTACCGCAGCATCAGTCACGCGCTGACGCCTGCCACGCGCACGCTCATTGACGAATTGCTGCGCGCACCGGAAGGCTCCAGATTTACTGGCTGGCAATCGCTCAAGCGCGAGCCTGGCCGACCGACCAACAAGGAGGTCCGGTTCTATCTGCAGCACATCCGCATGCTGCAGCAGTTGGCCGAGCAGCTGCCTCCCATCGATGTGCCGGTGCCCAAGCTCAAGCAATTCCGTGCAATGGCTCGCGCCTATGACGCCAGCGAGTTAGCCGAACTGGCTCCGGACAAGCGCTATGCGTTGGCCACCATCTTCATTCGCGCCCAGCATGCCAAGACGCTGGATGACGCAGCCGAGCTGTTCATCAAGCAGGTGCGCGGGCTGGAGAACACGGCCCAGCAAAAGCTGCTGGCCTACCAGCTCGAACATGCCAAGCGGGCCGACTTCCTGATCGGCCAGCTCAAGGAAATCCTGCAGGCCTATCAGCTCGACGGCAGCGATAGTCAGCGCGTGGATGCCATCGATAACAGTCTGGAAGCGGAAGTGTCGACCTTGTTGGCCGAATGCGAAGAACATATGGCATACGCAGGAAAGAACTATCTGCCTTTCATGCTGCAACCCTACGGCGCGGTCAGGCCGCTGCTGTTCAATGGGCTGGAGCTGATGAACTTGCGGGCAACCAGCCACGATGCCGGCATGGAGCCGTTGATTGCAGCGGTGCTGTCGCTGCGCAACCAACGCCGTGAGCTGATCGAGGTCGCATCCCTCGGCCTGGACCCGGAAAAGGACTTCGATTGGATGTCCAAGCTCTGGCGTCAGCACGTGTTTGGCAAGCGGGCCAGCGCGGCAGGCGCCGGCTGGATGCACCGTAAGTACTTCGAGCTGGCCGTGCTGGTGCAGGTCAAGGACGAACTGAAGTCGGGAGATCTCTTCATCCCGAGCAGCGAACGATTTGACGACTACCGCGAGCAGCTGGTCGATGAAGCCACCTTGGCCCAGGAACTGGAAGCCTATGGCCAGGTGTCAGGCTTGCCCACCGACGCTGCGACTTTCGTGGCCGGGTTGCGCGCACAACTGACCGACTTGGCCGACGAAGTTGACGAGCGTTTCCCCGAGAATGTTCATGCGGACATTCTGGAAGGACGCCTGGTACTGCGGAAGGGGCAACGCGCCGAGGTCTCAAGCGCCATTGCCACCGTGGACCGCCTCATCGCCGAACGGCTCCCGGAGTCCAGCATCGTCGATGTCCTGATCGACGCCAGCCAATGGCTGGATCTGCACCGATTCTTCCGTCCGATCGCCGGCACCGAGAGCCAGGTTGAAGATCTCCCTCGACGGGTGATCACCACGCTGTTTTGCTATGGCTGCAACTTGGGTCCGACGCAGACGGCGCGGTCGATCAAGGGCTTCAGCCGTCGCCAGGTCGCTTGGCTCAACCTCAAATACGTGACCGAAGATGTCCTTGAGAAGGCCATCGTGGAGGTCATCAATACCTACAACAAATTTGACCTGCCGGGCTATTGGGGCAGCGGCAAGAGCGCGTCAGCAGATGGCACCAAGTGGAGCGTGTACGAGGACAACCTGCTGTCGGAGTACCACATCCGCTACGGCGGCTACGGCGGCATCGGCTACTACCATGTGTCCGACAAATACGTGGCGCTGTTCAGCCACTTCATTCCCTGTGGCGTGCACGAGGGCATCTACATCCTCGATGGCCTGCTGGCCAACACGTCCGACATCCAGCCCGAGATCGTCCATGGCGACACGCAGGCCCAAAGCTATCCGGTCTTCGGTTTGGCCCACATGCTGGGCATCCAGCTGATGCCCAGGATACGAAACATCAAGGATCTCACATTCTTCCGGCCTGAACCTGGCAGGACCTATAAGAACATCCAGGCACTGTTCGGAGACAGCATCGACTGGCAACTGATCGCCACCCATCTCCACGACATGCTGCGGGTAGTGATCTCGATCCGATTGGGGAAGATCACCGCGTCCTCGATCCTGCGCCGGCTGGGCACCTACAGCCGGAAGAACAAGCTGTACTTCGCCTTCCGGGAACTTGGCAAGGCCGTCCGAACGCTGTTCTTGCTGCGCTACATCGATGACAACGAGATTCGGAAAACGATCCATGCTGCGACCAACAAGAGCGAGGAGTACAACGGCTTCGTAAAATGGGTGTTCTTTGGCAGCCAGGGGATCATTGCTGAGAACGTCCAACACGAGCAGCGCAAGATCATCAAGTACAGCCAGCTGGTCGCTAACATGATCATCCTCCACAACGTAGAAGGCATGAGCCGGACCTTGGCTGAGATGCGGAAGGAGGGAGTTGAACTGACGCCCGAGATCCTGGCCGGACTGTCGCCGTTTCGGACCAGCCACATCAACCGCTTCGGCGACTACCATCTCGACCTTGATAGGGAAGTGGCGCCGCTGAGCTATACAGCGAAAGTCCTTGAACAGGCCCCATAGACGGGGAGATGCGCTATCGGGACAAGGCAATTATCATTGCGTTTCAATCGCTTAGGTGGTTTTTGGCCCTGTACGTAACGATTCCCTGCCGACCCTCAGGAAGTCCCCGGCACTGGTCCGCCAGGGCACCATGGTAGACACCTCCGCGGAGAACGGACGCCGGGCCGGCTCGAAGGATGTGGGCGCCTCGATCCCGGCGCCAGCCAGGGAAAGAGACATCGCCCCGTCCGAGAGCGTCTCGGGCGGAAGTTTGAGTGCCAGCTCCGCCGCCACCTGCGCGCAAGCTCTGGCATGGTCGGGCGAGAGCTTGAGAAACCGGGTCGGTCGCGTCGTAGCGTTTCTAGATCTGCCAGCGTCTGAAGTGCGCCAGGTGCAGGGTGGCCGGTATTGCTCCATAAGTGCGTGTGGAACGACCCAGCGGCTGCCGCCCATGGCCGCCAGCGGACGAGGGAGGATTACAACAGCGGCGAGTGAGGGCGCTGGCGCCGAGCAGCTCGCAGGTGGTGCAAGCCTGACACAGTCGCGCTCACGGGCTGCCCATGCGAGGTAGGTGTCGAGAAAGGCTGCTGCGCCACGGCACCCTCAATAACGGCCGGCGTGTCGATGAGTGTATTCCCGCATCGGCAGGTCATATGGCGACCTTATGAAGCTGGAAGACCAAGCGGTCTCCGAGGATCTTCGCCGCCATCTCCTGCAGCAGGCTGAAGCCATGATTCCGGATACCGCACTGTGGCGGGAGTGGGAGAACGAACTTGGCTGATTCAATGCTTGCGGTACCCACTTAAGTGCGGATCACCCCCGCGGTACCCATTGGAGGGCGCGCTTTGTACCCTAGATCTACAGAGTCAGTACCCACAAGAGTGCGCTGAACAGCCGGCATGGTAGGTGAGACTGGATCCAGCGGCAGACCCATCGGAGACGGCTAATTAGCCATTTCGCATAATGTATATTATGTCAATCAGATCGAGGCCCGATCCAGTGCGCGCCGCAGCTCGGCAATCGTGCCTGCATCGGATTGAACCCAGTCGTTTTCCAGGCCGATCAATGCGGGGTTCTGGTGTCGCATCATCGAATGTCGAACGGATTTGGCTGAGGCGTGCAACTCGCGACAGCCTGAGCGTCGGGCCACATCCCCGATGTTGCCGGCGTTCAAACCGGCACCAGCCATCAACGTGATGTCGGATCCGGCCTTTGCCACCAGCGATGCCAGCACCGGGCTGCCGTCGACGGCGCTGGTGCAGCCGCCCGAGCTGAGTATCCGGTGCGCGCCCAGGGCGATGACCTGATCCAGCGCGTTCGACAAATCACCGGTGGCATCAAAGGCACGATGGAACGTAATGCCCAACGGGCCGGCGGCGGCAACCATCTGGCGACAGAGCGCCATGTCGATTTCAGCATCCGCCGTCAGTGCGCCAATGACCACGCCATCACAGCCCCGTTGCCGGCACTGTTCGATATCGCGCAGCATGATCTCCGCCTCAAGCTCGCTGTAAAGGAAATCGCCCGGCCGCGGACGGATCAGCACAAACAGCGGAATCCGCAGCCGGTCACGCGCAACCGCGATGGTGCCCATCGATGGCGTGGTTCCCCCATGTTCGAGGTTCTCGAACAGCTCGACCCGGTCAGCGCCACCTTCCTGCGCGGCCACGGCCGACGTGGCCGAATTGCAGGCGATTTCAAGCAGGTAGCGGGTGCTCACACCTGCGTGCTCGTGTAGACCGAAGGCGAATCCAGCAGCGCGTCCTGCTTTTTGCTGTCACAGATCGCGTAAACGAAGCCACGGTGCAATGCATACGCGCCAATCTCCCCACTGCGATTCATCGCCAGGAAGCAGACCTGCAGCGTGCGGCTGGCTTCCGGGCGTTTGCGCACCACCCGCTGGATCGCCTCCTGGCAGGCTTCGGCGGGCGAATGCCCCTGGCGCATGAGTTCGACCACCAGAAACGAAGCCGCATTGCGGATCATTTCCTCGCCTACGCCCGAAGCGGTCGCCGCGCCGACGTCGTTGTCGACATACAGACCGGCGCCAATGATCGGACTGTCCCCCACCCGGCCGTGCATTTTCCACGCCATGCCGCTGGTGGTGCAGGCCCCGGCCATCTGGCCGCTTTCATCGATGGCCAGCATGCCGATCGTGTCGTGGTTGTCTTTGTCGCCGGGACGCCCTCGCCGCTCGGCATTGATCTGCGGCGCGTAGTTCTCGGTCTTGAGCCAGTCGCGCCACGCTTTCTCGGCTTCCGGCGTCAGCAGCTTCTGCCGTTCGAATCCCTGCTGCACGGCGAACTGCTGGGCCCCCTCGCCCACCAGCATCACGTGCGGGGTCTTTTCCATCACCCGCCGTGCTACCGAGATCGGATGCAGGATGTCGGTCAATGCCGCCACCGAACCGCAACGGCCGTCGCCGGCATGATGCTCGCATCCAGCGACAAGACCCCGTCGCGATCGGGATTGCCGCACCGGCCCACCGTCGGATTGCACAAGTCACTCTCGGCCCAGCGCGCCCCGGCTTCCACCGCATCCAGCGCGCTGCCGCCCGCGGCAAGCACTTTCCAGGCGGCCTGATTGGCACCCACGCCGAAG
>NZ_BAZI01000172.1 GCF_001310775.1 Stenotrophomonas pictorum JCM 9942 | reverse complement strand
CGCCGGCCTGGCCCAGGGCACCGCGCCGGCGCAGGGGGCGGCGCTGGAAGACTGGCGCACGATGATCGACACCAACATCACCGCGCTGGTCACCCTCACCCACCGCCTGCTGCCGCAGCTGATCGCCCGCCGCGGCGCGATCATCAACATCAGCTCGGTGGCCGGCGTGTATCCGTATCCGGGCGGCAACGCCTATGGCGGCACCAAGGCCTTCGTCAGCCAGTTCTCGCTGGGCCTGCGCTCGGACCTGCACGGCACCGGTGTGCGCGTGACCACGATCGAACCGGGCATGGCCGAAACCGAGTTCACCCTGGTGCGCACCCACGGCGACCAGAACGCCTCGGACAAGCTCTACAGCGGCGCCCACCCGATGACCGCCGAGGATATCGCCGAATCGATCTTCTACGTGGCCACGCTGCCGGCCCATCTGAACATCAACCGGCTGGAGATCATGCCCACCAGCCAGTCGTTCGCCGGTTTCCAGGTCGCCCGCGATCCTTCCTGAAGGCACTCCGCAGGCCGCTACCGGTGGCCCTTCGGCAGCGAGGGGAAACCACCCACCACAGACTTTGCCTGTGGATGGATTGCACGTACGCTCGGCGGGCTTGCGCGAATGCCGCCGTGGCTGCCGTCGGCGGTGCGCAGGGAAGAAGTCATCAATGCCTGTCGAATGCTGCCTGCCACGAACAGCCGGGGGTCGGCCGGGGCCGACCTTGGCACCTGCCGCATGCCGCCAGCCCCAGCCGCGATGGCGGCCGGTGTGGCGGGGCCATCAGCCTCGCCGCACACCCCAAACGGGCCGAAGATAGCGACCGGACCCTCCCCAGCGGGCCGGCCTGCTGGACCAGCGCGGCTACATGGTGAACAGCGGGCCCGCTACCTGCGTAGCAGCTGGACCCCACCGCGCTGCGCCAACCCCGGTCAGAGATCAGCGCAAGCCACTCACAGGTGCGTCAGCGGTTCGTCCGACAGGTAGGTGTAACCGGTCAGGCCCGCTTCCAGCGCCGCGTCCAGTTCGGCGGCGCGTTCGGCCGGCAGGTTGGCTGCGGCCACGCGCGCCTTGTAGGCGGCGCGCAGGTCGTCGAGCCTGTAGCCGACGTAGTCCAGCATCACGTCGGTGGTGTCGCCGCGACGCTGCTGGGTGATCACATAACCGTCGGCGTCGGCCACCACTTCCACCGCGTCGGTGTCGCCGAACAGGTTGTGGATGTCACCGAGGATTTCCTGATACGCGCCGACCAGGAAGAAGCCGATCCGGTAGCTCTCGCCATTGCGCACTGCGTGCAGCGGCAGCGAGCTGTCCAGGCTTTCGTTCTCGACATAGGTCTTGACCATGCCATCCGAGTCGCAGGTCATGTCGGCGATGATGCCGCGCCGCGCCGGACGCTCGTCCAGCCGCTCGATCGGCATGATCGGGAACACCTGGTCGATCGCCCACGCATCGGGAATCGACTCGAACACGCTGAAGTTGACGAAATACTTGTCGACCAGGCGCTCGTTCAATTCGTCCAGCGCCGGGCGGTGGCTCTTCTCGTCATAGCTCAGGCGCGCACGCACGCCGTGGGCGATGGCGTAGAACAGATCGTCGATGCGCGCCCTTGCGGTGAGGTCGATCTGGCCCAGCGCGTAGGCCGCCAGCCCTTCGGCGTGGAAGTGCTGCGCCTCCTGGAACAGCTCCACTGCCGGACGCTGGTCCAGCTCGTCATGGATCTCGCGCAGGTGGCGGATTGCGGCCGGCTCGTCGTCATGCGCCTCGGGGATACGCCCTTCGGCGGCCTGCTCCACTTCGGACACGTTGGCGATCAGCACCGCGTGGTGGGCGGTCATCGCGCGGCCGCACTCGGTGACGATGCGCGGCGGGGTCAGCCCGTGCGCCTCGCAGGCCTCGGCCAGCGGCTGCACGATATTGCTTGCGTAGGACTCCAGCCCGTAGTTGATCGAGCAGAAGCTGCGCGAGCGGGTGCCTTCGTAATCGATGCCCAGGCCACCGCCGACGTCGACGTGGCTGATCTTCGCACCCAGCCGCGAGAGCTCGACGAAGTAGCGGGTCGCCTCGCGCATGCCGTTGGCGATGTCGCGCACGTTGGAGATCTGGCTGCCCATGTGGAAATGCAGCAGGTTCAGGCAATCGGCGTACTCGGTGTCACGCAGCGCCTTCCACAGGTCCAGCAGCTGGCGCGGGGACAGGCCGAACTTGGCCTTGTCGCCACCGCTGTTCTGCCACTTGCCGGCGCCCAGCGAGGCCAGACGCATGCGCACGCCCAGGCCCGGCTTCACGTCCAGCGCCCTGGATTCCTCCAGCACCAGCTTCAGCTCGGAGGGCTTTTCGATGACGATGTAGGTCTGCAGGCCGAGCTTGCGGCCGATCAGGGCCAGGCGGATGTACTCGCGATCCTTGTAGCCGTTGCAGACGATCAGCCCGCCCGGCCGGCTCAGCGCCAGCACCGCCATCAGCTCCGGCTTGGAGCCGGCTTCCAGGCCGAAGCCCTCGCCGTGGTGGCTGGCCAGGGTGCCGGCCACGCCACGGTGCTGGTTCACCTTGATCGGGTAGACCGCGGTGTAGCCGCCCGGGTAGTCCCAGTCGGCCTGAGCCTGGGCGAAGGCCGCCTGCAGCTTACCCAGGCGCTGCCCCAGGATGTCCGGGAAACGCACCAGCAGCGGCAGTTTGGCGCCGGCGGCACGGGCCGAATCGACGATCTGCGGCAGGGAAACGGTCACGCCTTTGCTGCCGGCGGGGCGGACCACGACGTGACCGGCGGCATCGACGTCGAAATACCCATCGGACCAGTGCGGAATCGAATAGGTCTTGCGGGCCTGGTCCAGGGACCAAGTACTGCTGGAAGTCATGGCTGTTCGCTATTTCTGGCGCGTGGCGACGCGTTCTTCATTGCCGTGGCGGGAACCCCGTTGCGGCGCGGACGCGCATTCTAACGCTAGCCGGCCACCGGTCCGTTACAATCCGCGCCCGCGTCCCCCGGGGGGCGCCTTTTCCGGATGTGGCACTTGCCACGCGGCCACGGCCGCCAGCCCGGCTTCCCATCTGAGCAGAGGATCCTCCACGCCCATGAGCAGCAACGACAACTGGTTCATCGAACACTTCCAGCCGACCGGCTCGGCCATCGGTTTCCGCATCACCGAGAAACTCGAAGAGGTGCAGTCGCCGTTCCAGAAGATCGAGATCTACAACAGCACCGACTGGGGCAAGTTGATGGTCATCGACGGCGCCATGATGCTGACCAGCAAGGACAACTTCTTCTACCACGAGATGATCAGCCACCCGGTGCTGTTCACCCACCCGAACCCCAAGCGCGTGGTGATCATCGGCGGCGGCGACTGCGGCACCCTGCGCGAGGTGCTCAAGCACCCGGGCGTGGAGAGCGCCACCCAGTGCGATATCGACGAGCAGGTCACGCGCATGGCCGAGAAGTATTTCCCTGAACTGTGCGAGTCCAACGGTGACGCGCGCGCCGAGCTGCTGTTCGACGACGGCGTGGCCTATATGGCCAACTGCGCCCCGGGCAGCGTGGACGTGGTGATCGTGGATTCCACCGACCCGGTCGGCCCGGCCGAGGGCCTGTTCAACAAGGCCTTCTTCGAAAGCTGCTTCCGCGCCCTGAAGGATGACGGCCTGCTGGTGCAGCAGAGCGAGTCGCCGCTGGCGCTGCTGGACCTGATCCGTGACATGCGTTCGGAAATGGGCAAGGCCGGCTTCCAGTCGTTCAAGACCCTGCCGTTCCCGCAGCCGTGCTACCCGACCGGCTGGTGGTCGGTGACCGTGGCCAGCAAGCAGGCCGGCTTCGGTTTCGGCTTCCGTCAGGCTGATGCGGCGGCCAAGCCGTTCGACACCCTGTACTACACCGCCCCGCTGCACACCGGCGTGCTGGTCAGCCCGCCGTTCGTGGCCAAGGCGCTGGGCGAGTAAGCCGCACCGCCCCGATTCGTGGACCCGACCCCGCGCTGCCTGCCAGCGCGGGGTTTTTCATGATGTGACGCCGGGGCATACCCGCCCACGGCAGGCAACCTGCCCGGCGCAACACTCCTTTCCGTAACAAAGTTCCTACATTTTTTTTACATTCAGAGTTCATGGACTGCCCAGTTCTATAATTGCGCCCCGCCCGCTCCGGGCACGCAAGACCGGCATTGCAAGACGCTTTCTGCGCCCCCGCCGCGTCAGGAAGGTTTTCATGAACACACTGCCTGCTTACGACGGCCACCGGCCTGCTGTTTCCACCGCCCAACTGCTCAAACGCGGCGAACGCCTGCTCGAGCCGGATGTCTACCGCACCGAGCTGGGCGGCCGTCCGGCCGTGGTCAAGGACTACCGCCGCTACCGCGGTACGCCGCTGTCGCCGGTCGCACGCCTGCTGGTGCGCCGCGAAGCCCGCGTGCTGCGCCGCCTGAAAGGCTGGAAACACGCACCGGCGCTGCTGGGCACCGTCGGCGGACTGGCGCTGGGCATGGAGTTCGTGCCCGGTGAAACGCTCAGCCGCGTGCAGGGCGCCAGCCACGAGGTGTTCGACCAGCTGCAGCTGGCGCTCAGCCGCCTGCATGCGGCCGGCATCACCCACAACGATCTGCATGGCACCAATGTGGTGGTCAGTGCCGGGGTACCGGTGCTGCTGGACTTCACCTCGGCCTGGCGTTCGCCGCGCTGGCTGCGCAACGGCCCGATCTCGCGCCAGCTGCGGCGCAGCGACATGAAGAACCTGGTGAAGATGCGCCAGCGCCTGACCGGCCAGCGCCCCAGCGCCGAACAGGCCGCGCTGCTGGCCGAACCCGGCTGGGTGCAGGCCCTGCGCGGCACCTGGAAGCGCCTGTACCGGCACCTCAAAGGCCAGGCCTGAGGCCTGACCGGCATCGCTTACAGCGCGTCGCCGTCGAGCTCGCCGGTGCGGATGCGCACCACGCTGCCCAGGTCGTACACGAACACCTTGCCGTCGCCGATCTTGCCGGTGCCGGCGGCCTTGACGATGGCTTCCACCACCTCATCGGCCTGGGCATCGGTGACGGCCACCTCGATCTTCACCTTGGGCAGGAAATCGACCACATACTCGGCGCCGCGGTAGAGCTCGGTGTGGCCCTTCTGCCGGCCGAAGCCCTTGACCTCGGTCACGGTGATACCGGCCACGCCGCGTTCGGACAGCGCCTCGCGCACGTCATCGAGCTTGAACGGCTTGACGATGGCCATGATCATTTTCATCGACTCGATCCCCTCTCTTGGTGTGCCTGCGAAGGATAGCCTGCCGCGCCCGCGCATGAGCGGCCGGCGTGCCGGTCTCGACATTCCGGATTATCCTTACAGCCCGTCGCAACCGAATCTGATGGCCGCACCGGCTGGAACCGTCCTAGGCTCGAGCCCTTCCTGCGGAGACCTGCCATGATCGACCTGAACCACATTGACGAGCTCGCCCGCCGGCTGAGCGACCTGGTCCCGCCGGGCCTGCGCGAATCGCGCGAGGAACTGCAGGCCACCTTCAAGAGCGCCCTGCAGGCCGGCCTGTCCAAGCTGGACCTGGTCACCCGCGAGGAATTCGAAGTGCAGCGCGCGGTGCTGCTGCGTACCCGTGAAAAGCTCGACGCGCTGGAACAGGCGGTCGCGGCACTGGAAAACCGCTCCGCCCCCAACCCCTGATCCGGGCCATGAGCCTGGCGCTGGTGCACAGCCGTGCCCGCGCGGGGGTGCTTGCGCCCCCGGTCCGGGTGGAAGTCCACCTGTCCGGGGGACTGCCGTCCACCCAGATCGTCGGCCTGCCCGAGGCGGCGGTGCGCGAATCGCGTGACCGCGTCCGCGCGGCCCTGCTGTGCGCGCAGTTCGAATTTCCCGCACGCCGTATCACCATCAACCTGGCCCCGGCCGACCTGCCCAAGGAGGGCGGCCGCTTCGATCTGCCGATCGCCCTGGGCATCCTGGCCGCCAGCGGCCAGATCGACCGCGACGCCTTGGCGCAGTACGAGTTCATCGG
>NZ_BAZI01000171.1 GCF_001310775.1 Stenotrophomonas pictorum JCM 9942 | reverse complement strand
TTGGGCAGCGGCGCTTCGCGCAGCGGTTCGGGCTCGCGCACGATCAGGTTGGAAGGTGCCGCCGCCGGGGCTTCAATCACCGGCTCGGCCACCGCGGTGGCGGTTTCCGGCGCGGCCACCAATGCCGAATATTCGCGCACCAGCCGCCCCTGGCCCCAATCGACTTCGATCAGGAAGCCCAGCGCCGGCACCTGTACCGGCGCGGCGCTGGTAACGCGGATGACCGCACGTCCCTCACGGTCCTGCGCGAACTGGAACTGCAACTCGCTGACCAGTCCTTGCGGGCGGGCCAGGCCCACACGTTCGAAGGTGACCGGCGAAGCCAGACCAACCGTGGCGTTTTCCAGCTCCCCCGGATCGCTGGAAATGATCGGGATCTCCGCCAGAAAGGGCTGGCCCGGCTTGGACAGCACGCGGATGTCGCCCAGCCCCAAGGCCATCGCGGCGCTGCTGAACAGCGCAGGATGAGAACAAGCACGCCTTGTATCGAGCGCATGGCGCTCCTGCCCCTATTTTTCATGGAGCCAATATAACGGCTCGCCCCGATTTCGAATACCGCAGGAAACAGGTGCCGATTCGCGAGCCGGCCAGGCGGGCCGGCCCCGCTGTTTCCGATCACCCGCCGGCGGCCACCAGCTCGGCGATCTGCACGGCGTTGAGCGCGGCCCCCTTGCGGATGTTGTCCGCCACCACCCACATGTTCAGCCCCCGCGGGTGCGAGATGTCCTCGCGGATGCGGCCGACATAGACCGGATCGGTACCCGAGGCATGGGTGACCGGGGTCGGATAGCCGCCGGCCTTGCGCTCGTCCACCACCTTCACCCCCGGTGCGGCGGACAGCAGTTCGCGTGCCTGCTCGGTGCTGATCTTCTTCTTCGTCTCGATGTTCACCGCCTCGGAGTGACCGTAGAACACCGGCACCCGCACCGCGGTCGGGTTCACCAGGATGCTGTCGTCGCCGAGGATCTTGCGGGTTTCCCAGACCAGCTTCATTTCCTCCTTGGTGAAGCCGTTGTCGAGGAACTCGTCGATATGCGGGATCAGGTTGAAGGCGATCTGCACCGGGAACTTGCTCGGCTCGATCTCCTGGAAACCGAGCAGCTGCGCGGTCTGCTTGCCCAGTTCTTCCATACCGGTCTGGCCGGCACCGGACACGGACTGGTAGGTGGCGATGTTGACGCGCTCGATGCCGTATTCGCGGTGGATCGGCGCCAGCACCGGCATCAGCTGCATGGTCGAGCAGTTCGGGTTGGCGATGATGCCGCGCGGACGGTTCTTCGCCGCTTCCGGGTTGACCTCGGACACCACCAGCGGCACGTCATCGTCATAACGGAAGGTGGAGGAGTTGTCGATCACCACGGCGCCAGCAGCGGCGAACTTGGGCGCGAATTCCCGGGAAATACCGCCACCGGCCGAGAACAGGGCGATCTCGACGCCGGCCGGGTCGAACGTGGCCAGGTCCTGGATGGTGATCTTGTCGCTTTCAAAGTCGACCTGCTGGCCGGCCGAACGCTCGGAAGCAAGCAGGGTCAGCGTGCTGATCGGGAAGTTGCGCTCGGCCAGGATCGACAACATGGTCTGGCCGACCGCGCCGGTGGCGCCAACAACGGCTACATGGAAACGACGGGCTTCATTGCTCATGGGGTGCACTCGAAAAAAGGGAGAGGGGGGACACACGTCGAGCCAGGTTCGGGGAACCTCCGGCGAACCGCCGCGGAGGCTCCCTACCGTTTTTTGATGATGGTTTTGCTGCGGGCAACAGCCAGCCGCGCCGCACCGGAGGTCAGCAGGTCGGCATTGATCGCATTGGCCGGATGGCCGGCATCCGGCCCCAGCCCCAAGCCGGCGAGCAGATTGTCCACCGCCAGCTGCACCATCGCCCGGCGCGTGGCCAGCGAGGCGCTGCCGATATGCGGGGTCAGCACGATATTGCGCAGGCCAAGCAGTTCTGGGGGCACCTGTGGCTCGTTCTCGTAGACATCCAGCCCCGCTGCAGCCAGCCGGCCGTTGGCCAGTGCGTCGGCCAGCGCCCGCTCATCGACAATGCCGCCGCGGGCGATGTTGACCAGCGTGGCGGTCGGTTTCATCTTCGCCAGCGCAGCGGCATCGATGATGTGGTGGTTCTGCGCGGTATACGGCAGCACCAGCAGCAGATGATCGGCACGGGCCAGCAATTCATCGAAGCCGACGTAGCGCGCACCGACGGCCTGCTCCTGCTCGGCCGGCAGTTGTGAGCGGTTGTGGTACAGCACCGGCATGCCGAAGCCCTGGTGGCCGCGGCGAGCAATCGCCTGGCCGATCCGCCCCATGCCCAGGATGCCCAGCGTGCTGCCATGCAGATCGGCACCGAGCATGGTGGTGAACGACCACTGCCCCCACTGGCCTTCACGCAGCCAGCGGTCGGATTCGACGATGCGCCGCGCCGCCGCCATCAGCAAGGAAAATCCCAGATCGGCCGTGGTTTCGGTCAACACATCCGGCGTGTTGGTGGCGAGGATGCCGGCCGCACTCAACGCGGGGATATCGAGGTTGTTGTAGCCGACGCCGACATTGGCGATGACCTTCAGGCGCGCCGCGCCGGCAACTTCCGCCGCACCGATACGGTCGTTGAGCGTGACCAGCGCACCGTCCATGCCTGCCAGCTGCGCGGCCAATGCGGCACTGTCGTGCGCGGTGACTTCCGGGGTAGCCACCACATCGCAGTACGCCCCCAGCTGCGCGACGGTATCGTCGAACAGGGGCTGCGATACCCAGACGCGTGGCCGCTGCTCAGCCATCGACACTGCCGGGAATACGCGGTGTCATCTCGCCCACATCAGCGCATTGCGCGCGGTGGCGCAGGGCCTGGTCCATCAGCACCAGCGCCAGCATCGCCTCGGCGATCGGGGTGGCGCGAATGCCGACGCACGGATCGTGGCGACCGGTGGTGATGACCTCCACCGCGTTGCCGCCCGTGTCCACGGTGGCACCGGGCAGGCGCAGGCTGGAGGTCGGCTTGAGCACCATCGACGCGACGATCTGCTGGCCGGTGGCGATGCCGCCGAGGATTCCACCGGCATGGTTGGACTGGAAGCCGTCCGGGGTGATCAGGTCCCGGTGTTCGGTACCCTTCTGCGCGGCACTGGCGAAACCGTCGCCGATCTCCACGCCCTTGACCGCGTTGATACTCATCAGTGCCGCGGCGATATCGCCGTCGAGCTTGCCGTAGATCGGCTCGCCCCAACCGGGCGGCACAGCGTCGGCGACCACGGTCACGCGCGCACCGACCGAATCGCCGGACTTGCGCAGCGCATCCATGTACGCCTCCAGCGCCGGCACCTGGGCGGCATCGGGCCAGAAAAACGGATTGTCCTCGACCGCGCTCCAGTCGTGCCCCGCCGGGACGATCTCGCCCAGCTGCGACAGATAGCCGCGCACGCTCACCCCATAGCGCTGCTTGAGCCACTTCTTGGCGATGACGCCGGCGGCCACGCGCATGGTGGTTTCGCGCGCCGAGGAGCGGCCACCACCGCGCGGGTCACGGATGCCGTACTTCTGCCAGTAGCTGTAATCGGCATGGCCAGGACGGAACTGCGCGGCGATGGTGCTGTAATCCTTGCTGCGCTGGTCGGTGTTGCGGATCAGCAGACCGATCGGGGTACCGGTCGTCCTGCCCTCGTAGATACCGGACAGGATCTCCACCTGGTCGGCTTCGCGCCGCGCCGAGGTGTGGCGGCTCTTGCCGGTGGCCCGGCGCTGCAGATCGTGGGCGAACTCTTCGGCGCTGATCTCCAGTCCCGGCGGACACCCGTCGATCACGCAGCCGATGGCCGGCCCGTGTGACTCGCCGAAGGTGGTGACCGTAAGCAGCTTTCCGAACGAGTTACTGGACATGCACGACCTTTGCAGACGCCTGCGTGCCGGCGTGGATACCACCGGCGTTGTTCTGTGAAACCGGCGCCCTCAGCGGACGCTGGCCAGTTCAGCGATACGCGCGTGGTGGGCGCGCAGTTCGGCCGCTTCGACGGCGAAAATACCCATCTGCCCGACCTTGAATTCGATCCAGGCGAAATAGACTTCCGGCAGCAGCTTGATCAGGTGCTGCTCGGAATCACCCACTTCGCAGATCAGCAGACCGTCTTCGGTGAGATGCTCCGGCGCGTCGCGCAGGATCTTCAGCACCAGGTCCAGGCCGTCGTCGCCGGCGCGCAGCGCCAGATCCGGCTCGTGCGAATACTCCTGCGGCAGCGCATCGGTCTCGTCGTTGGTGACGTACGGCGGATTGGTGACGATCAGATCGTAGACGCGCCCTTCCAGCCCGTCGAACAGGTCGGACTTGATGATTTCGACGTTGTGCGCGAGCAGGCGCTGCTTGTTCTCATGGGCCAGCGACAGCGCGGCATCATTGATGTCGCTGCCATCCACCTGCCAGTTCGGGTAGTAGTGACCCATGGCGATGGCGATGCAGCCCGAACCGGTGCACAGGTCCAGTGCACGGGTGACCTCACGGCCGGCCAGCCACGGCTCGAAACCGCCCAGGATCAGCTCGGCGATCGGCGAACGCGGCACCAGCGCGCGCGCATCGCTCTTGAAGCTCAGCCCGGCAAACCAGGCCTCGCCGGTCAGATAGGCCGCCGGCAGACGCTCATCGATACGGCGCTGGAACAGCGCCAGCACCTGCTCGCGCTCTTCCTGCAGCAGGCGCGCCGAGCCATAGGCCGGGCCGAGGTCCGGCGGCAGGTGCAGGCTGTGCAGGACCAGCTGGGTCGCCTCGTCCAACGCGTTGTCATAGCTGTGACCGAAGGTCAGGCCGGTGGCATTGAAACGACTGGCGCCGTAGCGGATCAGATCGACGATCGTGTGGAGTTCAGCGGCCGCTTGGGCAGTCATGGCGATACAGGAGTACAGAATGGCCTGCGATTATAGGCGCGTGCCCGGTATATTGAGCGCCCAGTTGCAGCCGAAACTTCGGCAACACCCGCCATCAGGCGCCGAATCCGACGGCAAACCGCGCCCTCGCGTGCTGGTGGGCCACTGCAATCCCCTACACTCCCGGGTCCTGCCCATGGCCGAGCGCCTGCTGCGACGCCTGGCACCTGTACGGAAAAACCGCCCATGTTCAATCGCAATGTCGGCATCATCCTGGCCATCGCCCTGGCCGCCGGCCTCGGTCTGGTCCTGGCGCAGAAGGTGTTCGGCCCCGGCAAGACCCCGGTCGGGGGCGACAGCTCGATCATCTTCTACGGCACGCCGCGCACCTTGCCGGAGTTTGATCTGGCCCAGTCCGACGGCACCCGCCTGATTCCCGGCGAGCTGCGCGGGCACTGGACCCTGGTCTTCCTCGGCTTCACCTCCTGCCCGGATGTGTGCCCGACCACGTTGACCGAGCTGGCCGCCGCGCAGAAGCAATGGGAATCCCTGCCCGACAGCCTGCGTCCGCGCGTAGTGCTGGTTTCGGTGGACCCGGAACGGGACACCCCGGCGCGGCTGGGCGAGTACGCCCACGCCTTCCACAAGGACACGATTGCCGCCACGGCCGACATCCCCTCGCTGGAGCGCTTTGCCACCTCGCTGGGCATGGTGTTCCAGAAGTCCCCCGGCAAGCATTTCGATGAAAACCCCGATGACTACAGCATGGATCACTCGGCCAGCATCGCCGTGCTCGATCCGCAGGGCCGCCTGGCCGGCTGATGCGTCCACCGTTCAACCCGCAGGCCATCGCCACCGACCTGCTCAAGCTCACCGAGAAAACCGCCCCATGAGTCTGGTAACAACGCTCAGCTACGTCCTGCCGCATCGCCTGCTCTCCTCGATGGCCCGTTCGCTGGCCTACTCGCAGAACCCGCGCCTCTCGCGCTGGCTGATCGATACGGTGACGGAGAAGTTCAACGTCAACCTGGCCGAAGCGGCCAACCCGGACCCGCGCAGCTACCCCAGCTTCAACGCCTTCTTCACCCGCGCCCTGAAGCCCGGCGCGCGCGCGGCCGCG